>NZ_JBEPFL010000050.1:0-50187 GCF_040301925.1 Streptomyces sp. NPDC000075 | reverse complement strand
GCCGGGCTCCCCGAGCCCGGCCGGCCCACTGTGGTGACCGGGCGGCGTACCGTCAGCCCTCCCCCACCGGGTGGCCGTCGGCGTCGGTGCGGTCCGCCTGCGGGGCGAACGCGCTCAGGAAGGCGTCGTACCAGCCGTCCGGCCGCCGGGTGAGGACGGCCCCGTCCTGCCAGGTGCCGTTGTCCGGCCACCACCGGCTCCCGTACGGGTCGCCCTGGTTGCGGTGGACGTCGTGCATCCCCGGGCCCCGCTCGGAGGCCGCCCCGAAGACCAGGACCTCACGGCCCGGCACCAGGAGGGCCTCCAGGGCCGCGGCGGCCCCGGATCCGGAACCGGGAACCCACGGGTGCGGCGGGCTCAGCCGGTCCCGCAGGTTCCGCAGCCAGGCGGGCAGCCGGGCCGGCCGGTCCGCGAGGGCCGGGTGGCGCAGGTGGTCGAGGGCGCCCGAGCCGGAGTACGGCGACAGCTCGTGGTAGCCGGGGCCCATGGCCGGCACCGGGTCGAGGACCGAGGCGGCCAGCCGGAGCGTCTTCCACCGGACGCCCGCCCCTTCGCCGCCCGCGCCGTCCAGGCCGACGGAGCAGCGGTGGCGGCCGGCGGGCGCGTCCACCTCCAGGCAGACGTGGAGCCGGTGCCCCGTGGTCTCGGGGCGGTCGCGGAAGTGGCGGTGCAGGGTCCCCGCGAGCACGCCGTAGGAGTCGAGCGGCATGCGGCCAGTCAACCACCGGGCCGGGGACGGGCCCGGCAGCGGGGTCAGTTCGGGCAGTCGGTGTCCCGGGCCGGGCGGGTGCCGGTGGTCAGGAAGCGGGTGACGGCCGCGTCGCCGCAGGCGTTGCCGTTGCCGAGGTAGACACCGTGGCCGCCCTGCTCGACCGTGACCATCACCGCCCGCTTCCCCAGCGCCTGGCGCATCTTCAGGCTCCCGGAGTGCGGCGTCGCGGGGTCCTTGCGGCTCTGGATCATGAGGATGTCCGACGGGCCGCGGTCGGTGATCCGGACCGGCGGCGTGGTGGGCGGGGTCTTCCAGAAGGAGCAGGGGGTGACGTTGACGGGCATGCCCGCCGTCAGGGGGTGACGGGCGCGGTCCTCGTCGACGGCGCGCTGCTGGTCGGCGGCGGACGGCAGGGGCCAGGCGACGTCGTTGCAGATGACCGCGGCCGTCTGCGAGGCGTCCTGGTCGCGCAGCGGCTGGGCCAGCTCGGGCGGGAGGACCGGCGTGGCCTGCGGGTCCCGCAGAGTGAGCAGGAGCCGGGCGAGGCCGGGGAAGGCGGAGTCCCCGTAGAGCGCGTTCTGGAGGGCCTGGCGCAGGCCGTTGCCGGTCAGGGGCACACCCGGGGTGGTGGAGGGGCGCGGGGCGCGGTCCAGGGAGTCGGCGAGGGAGAGCACGAGCGGCTCCACCTCCTCGGGGCTCCGCGCCAGGCGCAGGCCCTGGCCGTCCCGGTCGGGGTGGGCGGCCCAGGCGGCGAAGTCGGGGAAGCGGTCGTCGGCGCCCTCGCCCATGTTGGCGAGCCAGCCCCGGGCGACCCGCCGCGGGTCGGGGTCTCCGCTGCTGTCGAGGACCCAGCGGTCGGTGCGACCGGGGTGGGTCTGCGCGTACACGGCGCCCACATAGGTGCCGTACGAGACGCCCCAGGCGGAGATCCGGCGCTCGCCGAGCGCCGCGCGCAGGCGGTCCATGTCGCGGACCTGGTTGGCGGTGGTGAAGCTGCGCAGGACGGCGCCGCCGTTCGCGGCGCAGGCCTCGGCGACGCGCTGGGAGCGTGCGAGGTTGCCGGTGACGTCGCCGCCCGGGCCCGGCCAGGAGCGCAGGGTGGTGAGGTGGCGGTCCTCGGGGGCGAGGCCGCAGCTCGCCGTGGTGCTGCCGCCGACGCCGCGCGGGTCGAGGGCGACGAGGTCGTAGGCGCCGGCGAGCTGCTTCTGGAGGGCGGCGCCCTTCTGCGTCAGGCGCTGGACGCCGGAGCCGCCGGGACCGCCGGGGATGACGACGAGGGTGCCCCGGCGGGCCTCGGGGCGGTCGCTGCGGATGCGGGAGACGGCCACGCTGATCTGCGGGCCGGCCGGGTCGGCGTAGTCGAGCGGGACGGGGAGGTCGGCGCACTCCTGGATGGCGGGGCCGCCCGGCTTGGCGCAGGGGCGCCAGTCGAGGCGGGGTGCGGAGGTGCCGGAGCGGCCGGGCTCCGCCGGTGCCGCCGACGCGGCGGGGACGGCGGCCGCGGTCAGGGCGGTCGCGGTGGCGAGGGCGAGCAGGAGCGGCGTGGTCCGGTGATTCGTCATGGCGCAAGCCTCGTCGGCCCGCGCCACGCGCCCCATCCGGGAGCCCGGTGGCCGCCCGGTGGGGTTAACCCCCGTGGAGGGAGGGGGTGTTGCAGCAGGCGTCGCGGTGCATCTGGCGCAGGACCGGCTGCCAGGCGGCCGGGGTGGCGGCGGGGGGCTCGGGGAAGGCGGCCTCCAGGGCGGCGCGTTCGTACAGGGTTCCGGCGCGCAGGACGGCGCGGACGCGGACCAGGTCGGCGAAGTCGGTGAAGGGGTCGCCGTCGACGAGGGTGAGGTCGGCGTACTTCCCGGGTTCGACGGTGCCGAGGTGGGCGTCGGCGCCGAAGACGCGGGCCGGGGTGCGGGTGGCGGTGGTGAGGGCCTCGGCCGGGGACAGGCCGTAGCGGTGCAGGGCGCGCAGGGCGAGGTGGAGGTGGAGGCCGACGGGGGTGAGCGGGGCGTCGGTGCCCAGGGCGACGCGTCCGCCGCCGTCCAGGACGGACCGGTAGACGCCGATCTCCCGCTCCAGGGCGGCGAGTTGTTCGGCGGTGGGCGGCTGTCCGGCCGCCGCCCGGATCGCGGGCAGGTCCCAGGGCGGCATCAGGGCGGTGACGCGGCGGTCGGCGGCGAGGGAGGGGTCGGCGCCGATCAGGGGGAAGGCCGTGAAGGGGGTGGCGATCAGGTCGAAGCGGCCGTGCGCGTAGACCTCCAGCGTGTCCTCTTCGGTGTGGCCGCCGGGGGTGGCGCCGTGGCCGTACTCGGCGCGTTCGGTGGCGATCAGATGGGTGGTCAGGTCCTGGCCGGACTGGATGCCGGGGGCGCACAGGTGGCTGCCGGCCAGGACGCCGAGCCGTTCGTGGGCGAAGCGGGCCGCCTGCTCCATGGCGGCGTAGGGGGCGCGGACGTAGGTCTTGACGAAGTCCCAGTCCAGGGCTGCGGCCCGGGCCAGCGAGCGGGTCAGGCCCTCGGGGGTGCGGTGGGCGCGGCCCATGCTGTAGGCGACGCGGGAGCCGTCGAGGAGCTCCCCGCCGGCCAGCAGCCGGGGCGCGGCGAGCAGCCCGGCCCGGACGTCCTCGCGCAGGCGGGCCTGTTCGTAGGCGGAGCCGCCGAGGGAGACGGCGGTGGTGACCCCGTAGGCGAGGTGCAGGACGCCCTGGCGGGCCCCGTAGGTGTACGGGTACGGGTGGACGTGGGAGTCCCACAGGCCGGGCAGGACGGTGCCCCGCGAGGCGTCGACGGTGCGGGCGGTCCGGCGGCCGGGGCGGTGGGGTTCGACGGCGGTGACCCGGCCGCCGCTGACGAGGACGTCGACGTCGGCGCGGGGCGGGGTGCCGGTGCCGTCCCACAGCAGGCCGGCGTGGACGACGGTGTCCACGGGCGCGGGCCGGCGGTGGGTGAGGGCGACGGGGACCGTGCGCGGGGCTCCGGCCGGGGCGCCGGCGGCGTCGAGGGGGAGCAGGCGCAGGCGGCCGGCGGACTGGTAGAGCAGGGTGCGGGAGTCCCCGGACCAGGAGGGGTGGTCGGCGCTCTCGTCGGTGAGGCGGCGAGACTCCCCCGTCGGGGTGCCGTCGGGTGCGACGGGCAGCAGCCACAGGGCGGACTCGCTGACGCAGGCCAGGAAGCGGCCGTCGGGGGACCAGACGGGGCCGGAGGCGTAGCGGTCGGAGAGGGAGGCGTGCGGGGCGAGGGCGTGCAGGCGGGCGGTGCCGGTGGCGGTGTCGACGATCCGGATCAGGTTGTAGCCCTCGCGGAAGCGGCGGCTGAGCCGGTTGCGGTCGCAGAGCGCGAGGAAGCGGCCGTCGGGCGACCAGCTGGGCGGGCTGGGCAGTCCGCCGCCGCCGAGGGCGGTGACGAGGGGGGTCTCGTCGCCGGTGGCGAGGGAGCGGACGAGGAGGCGGCCGGAGAGGTCGAGGGCGGCCAGGCGGGTGCCGTCCGGGGAGAGGGAGCCGTAGACCCGGCCGGGCGGGGACAGGACGCTCTCCCGGCCGTCGGCGAGTTCGCGGCGGCGTACGGTGTTGAGCCCGTCGCGGTCGTCGGTGTAGAGCAGGGCGCGCCCGTCGGGGCTCCACACCGGGTTCTGGGGGTAGGCGGTGGTCTTGGCCTGGACGAGCCTGCGCGGGGCTCCCCCGGTGACGTCGGCGACCCAGAGGGCGCCGAGGGCGGCGAAGGCCACGCGGCGGCCGTCGGGCGAGAGGGCGGGCAGGTGGATCCCGCGTACGGGCAGGGGCCGTTCGGCCTCCAGGGCGTACTCCTTGACCCGGTAGCGGGGGCGGGCCACCTCCAGGGTGGCGTCGAGGGGGATCTCCTCGCCGGTGCGGTCGAGGTGCGGGCGCAGGATGCGGAACCGCCCGTCGAGGGTGACCAGGAGGCGGTCGTCGCCGAGCCAGCGCGGGGGCGCCGGGGCGAGGTCTCCGTCGAGGGCGACGGGACGGCCGTCGGCCCAGAGGGTCAGGTGCTCGGCCTTGCGGGGGCCGGGGGTGGCGCACAGCCAGGCGGTGCGTCCGGCCGGGGAGAGGGCGGGGGCCAGCAGGCCGCCCTCGGTGGCGGTGTGTTCGGTGCGGACGGGGCCGGTGCCGTCGGCGGCCGCCGAGGCCAGGGTCCGCGCGGTGAGGGTCTCACCCGTGAGGGCGGCGCGGACGAACAGCACGCGGGAGCCGTCGGGGGTGAAGACGGGGTCGAAGTCCTCCCAGGCGCCGCCCTGGTCGGGGCCGTCCTGCCCGGGGACGCCGGTGAGGCGGCGCAGGCCGCCGTCCCCGAGGGCCACGGTCCAGATCCGGTACGGGCTGCCCGCCACGGGGTCGCCGCCGCGTTCGGAGCAGAAGGCGAGGGTGCGGCCGTCGGGCGACCAGGCGGGGGCGCGGTGGTCGAAGGGGCCGTCGGTGAGCCGGCGCAGTCCGCTGCCGTCGGCGCGCATCACCCAGATGTGGAAGTTCCCGCCCCGGTAGGCGCTCACGGCGACGCGGCCGCCGTCCGGGGAGAGCACGGGGCGGCCGGGTTCCAGGTCGGGCGGGGTGAGCCGGGCCGCCGGGGAGCCGTCGGGCGGCAGCGACCACAGGACGCCCTGGACCTCGGCGATCACCCGGTCCCCCGCGGCGGTGGCGGTGGCCGCGCCGTTGGTCGTACGGGTGAACCGCAGCCGCAGGGGCGCCGCCGGTTCCGCGGGGGCCGGGCCGGGTGCCGGCGCTCCCGCCGCCCCGGCCGGTCGGTGTCCGAGGAGCGCCGCCAGCGCCCCCGCCGAAGCCGCCCCCAGTACCGTCCTGCGCGCCATCCGCATCGCGAACGCCCCTCCCGTCCCCCGGTCCCGCCCGCCGGTCCCGTCGGACGGTCGAACGACCCGGCCCCGGCCGGGGCAACGGGCCCGGACACGGGCTCACCCCGGCGGGCCCACCGGCCGCCGGGGTGAGGATACGCAGGGGGCGGGGCGTCAGGAGATGCGCATATTGGCCATCATGCCCATGGCGCCGTGGTCGAACAGGTGGCAGTGGTACACGTAGGTGCCCCGGTATCCGGTGAAGGTGGCCTGGAGCTTGACGGTCTCGCCCGGCTTGAGCGGGACGGTGTCCTTGAGGCCGGTCTCGGGGCCGGAGGTGACCGGCTGGCCGTTGCGCTCCAGCACCCGGAACTGGACCAGGTGCATGTGGAAGTTGTGCGGGGCGATCTTGTTGGAGTTGTGCACGGTCCAGATCTCGGTGGCCCCGTAGGCGATCTCGGTGTCGATCCGGTCCATGTCGTACGTCTTGCCGTTGATGTACGCGCTGCCGCCGGGGGCCTCGTCCATCCGCATGTCGAACTCGCGGTTGACGGTGGCCGTGCCCAGCTCGGGCAGGGTGCGCAGGCGCTCCGGCACGGAGCTGTGGTCCGGGGCGGTGCGGGTGACGCGGAACTGGAGGACCTGGCCGACCACGTCCGCCGACTCGAAGGGGGCGATGTCCTTGTTGCGGAGCTCGATGACGGTGCCGACCGGGTAGCGGGAGAAGTCGATGACCACGTCGGCGCGCTCGCCGGGGCTGATCTTGACGACGTTCGTGCGGTACGGGGCGGGCAGCAGGCCGCCGTCGGTGCCGATCTGCACGAGCTCGGAGTCGTCGGCCAGCGACAGGTCGAAGAAGCGCTGGTTGGAGGTGTTGGTGAGGCGGAAGCGGTACTTGCGGGACGCCACCTCGAAGTAGGGCCAGGCCCTGCCGTTGGCGAGGATCACGTTGCGCATCTTGAAGTCGCCCATGGCGTAGACGAGTTCACCGTTCTCCAGGAAGCGCGCGTCGCGCAGCGAGATCGGCACGTCGTACTGGCCCGCGGGCAGGGGCAGCCGGCGCTCGACGTCGTCGGTGAGGATGTAGGTGCCCGTCATCCCCCGGAAGACGTTCTCCGACTCCATGTGGTGGGCGTGGTCGTGGAACCACAGGTTCGCGTGCGGCTGGGTGTTGGGGTACGTGTACGTCTTGGTGCCGCCGCCGGAGGGGATCAGGTCCATCGGGGAGCCGTCGCTGTCCTGCGGGACGTGGGCGCCGTGGAGGTGGATCGAGGTGGGGACGGCGAGGTTGTTGATCTGCTTGATCACCACGCGGCGGTTGGACTCCGCCTTGATGACCGGGCCCGGGAAGGAGCCGTTGAAGGTGCGCAGCGGGGTGCGCAGCCCCGGCACGATCTCCTTCACGGCCTCCTTGAGGGTCAGGCGGTAGTAGCTGGTGCTGCCGGTGTTGAGGTAGGGCGTCAGGACCGGGGGCAGTGGCATCTTCTGTATGAACTTGGTTATGCCGGCGGCGTCGAGCTCGGCCGCCGCGGCGCGGGCGGGCTCCTTCGCGGTGGCGTTCACGACGGGCAGCAGCATGCCGCCGGTGCCGACGATGCTGGTGGCGGCCACGCCTGCCTTGAGTGCGGTCCGTCGAGTGATCACTGTTCCCCCGTGGGTACTGGCCCGGCGCCTCGTGTGCCGGTCGGTCGGGTGGGCGCACGCGCGTGCGCGGTGCTGGACGAGGAGAGCCTGCGCGAGGCCGGTGGTGCCGCGCTGGTGCGGCTGTGGAGGAGCCGTGAAGGGCTGACCCGAACGGGCGACTTCGCGGTGTGTCTCGGGCGTGGTGGGCGTACACGGGACCAACGTGGCGCCCTGGCCGGGGATATTGGATGAATAGCACCGTCCACGTGCTCTGCCAGGCTTTTTGACGGTTCATCACAGTGGAGGCAATGCGTGATGCGCACACGGTCCGTGCTGACGGCCACCGCCCTGCTCACGACGCTGCTGCAGGCGGCGGACGGGACGGCGGGGGCGGCCGCCGCGGGCGGGCCCCCCGACCGGGCCGGGCGGTGGGCCGCCCCGGACCGCCAGGCGGGCCACGAGACGGCCCTGGCCGGGATCAGGGGCGGCGGGAACGCGGCGGCCCAGGAGTTCAGCACCGGCGCCGCCCGGCTGGACCGGGTGAGCCTCTACCTGAGCAGCGGGGCGGCGACCGGGAAGGTGCGGGTGCAGGTCCGTACCGTGCGGGACGACCCCGGTTCCGCGGTCGCGGACGCCGCCGTCGACCTGGCCTCGCTGGGCGGGCCGGGCGCGGGCTGGGTGGAGGTCCCGCTGGCGGCCGCCGTCCGGCCGGGCGCCCGCTACTGGCTGTTCGCCCAGGCCACGACGGCCGAGAACAAGCCGGTCGTCTGGTACGGATCGCGCGGGGCCGCGGCGGGGACCCCGGCCGGCGCGATGTACGAGGAGTCCGGCGGCGGCTGGCGGGAGGGCGACGGACGGTTCGCGTTCTACGTGAACCCGTCGGGTCCGGAGCGGTGCGGGGAGGTGGAGGCCTGTTACGTCCCGGCCTCGCTGAAGCCGGCCCGGACGGCGGGGCTGCTGTCCGACCCGGGCGGGGCGGTGGAGGCGGTCGACCCGGCCTTCGCCGTCGGCGCCCGCTACGTGCCGGGCAGCAACGTGCTGGAGCTGCCGTCCGGGCGGTGGCGCTACCTGCCGGCGGGCGCGGCGAAGTCCCGGTTGGTCGCGGCGGACGACCCGGGGGCCCTCGCGCAGATCGCCGAGTCCCGGCGCTGGCTGGCCTCGGGCACGGTCCCGGGCGGTCAGGGGACCCGGCGCGAGGGGGCCGAGCGGGCACTGCTGTCGATGCGGGCGCTGTTGCGGCCCAACGGGGCCTTCGCGGCGGCCTGGTATCCGTTCTGGGACTTCTCCTGGCCCCGGGACTCGGCCTTCGCGGCGGCGGCGTTCGCGCACACGGGCCATGACGAGGAGGCGTACCGGATCCTGCGGTACAACGCCGGGACCCAGCGGCCGGACGGCACCTGGGAGGCCCGGACCCGCCTCGACGGGTCGGGGCCGCCGGACGACCGGCGGTGGCAGCTCGACGCCGACGGGTGGGTGCCCTGGGCCGCCTGGCAGTGGTACCGGACGGCGCCCGAGGCGGGCCGGGCGGAGCGGCTGCGGGCCCTGTACCCGGCGCTGGCGAAGGCGGCCGACTACACCGCGGGCTCACTGGACGCGGAGGGGCTGCCGCCCGCCTCGCCCGACTACTGGGAGCTGCCCACCGCGACCGCCAACATCGGCACCGCCGCCCCGCTGCTGGCCGGACTGAACGCCGCCAGCGACCTCGCCCGGGAGCTCGGCCGGGACGCGGACGCCGGGCGCTGGGCGCGGGCCGCCGGGCGGCTGGAGGCGGGCATCGCGAAGCGGTTCGCCCCGCTGGGCTACGCGCGGACGGTCGACGGGCTGCACGGGCGGGACAGCGCGGCGGCGTTCATGGCGCCGCCGTTCAACACGGCGCCCGCCGGGCTGCCCCGGGCACTCGACGACACCTACCGGGAGCTGCGGCGGTCCAACGGCGGGCTGGTGCCCGGCAGCGACCCCGGCGCTCCCTGGGGGAACGTCTCCTGGACGGCGAGCACCTCGTTCTTCGCCCTGGCCTGGACCTCCTCGGGCGAGCGGGCGAAGGGCGGCGCGGTGCTCGACTGGGTGCTGGCCCAGCGCAACCTGCTCGGGGAGCTGCCGGAGACGGTGGACGCCCAGGGGCGGCCGAAGGCGGTCGTCCCGCTCGGCTGGACGGACGCGCTGGTGCTGCTGACCCTCGCCGCGCAGGAGGGCCGGGGGGCGCAGACCCCGCCGGAGGCGCGTACTTGACCCGTGGGTACAGAATCAGATTGAATCGTGATCATGGGAAGGCCGAAGCAGTTCGATCCTGATGCCGCCGTCGAGCAGGCCATGCAGGTGTTCTGGCGGCAGGGTTACGCCGCCACCACCCCGCAGGACCTGGTCGACGCGCTCGGCATCGGCAAGGGCAGCCTGTACCACGCCTTCGGCAGCAAGCACGCCCTCTTCGAGCTGGCCCTGCGGCGCTACCGCGACGGCCAGGCGGAAGCCGTGATCGAACTGCTCGGCGGGGACGGGCCCGTGAAGGAGCGGCTGCGGGCCGCCCTGCTGATGCTCGTCGAGATGGACCTCGGCGATCCGGACCGGCGCGGCTGCATGGCGGTGAACACCGCCGCGGAGCTGGCGGCGGCCGACGAGGTGGCCTCCGAGCTGGTGCGGCGGATGTTCGACCGTACGGAGGAGGCCCTGCGGGCGCTGGTCGAGGAGGGCCGGCGCTCCGGGGAGATCCCGGCGGAGCGGAACGCCCGCGCCGTCGGGAGCATGCTGCTGAGCACGGCCGTCGGGCTGCGCCTGCTGGCGCGCGTCGCCGAGGGGCCCGAACGCCTCGCACTGGTGGTCGAGGCCACCGTCGACTCCCTGTAGCCCCCGCTCACCCCGCCCGGCCCCGCCCCGAGTGGGGCGGCTCCGGCATGCCCATGTTTTGTACCTGTAGCTCAAGAACTGGGGAACTCATGAAGCTCGGACTGCACGACAAGACCGCCGTCGTCACCGGCGCCGGCCGGGGCATAGGCCTCGCCACGGTGCGGCTGCTGGTGGAGGAGGGCGTGCGCGTGGTCGGCGCCGCCCGTACGGTCACACCGGAACTCGCCGCCACCGGCGCCCTGGGGGTCCGCGCCGACCTCGCCACCGCCGCCGGGGTGGCCGCCCTCGCCGACGCCGCCCACGCCGAACTGGGCGGCGTCGACCTGCTCGTGAACAACGTGGGCGGCGGCGACCCGGAGAGCGGGCTCACCGGCTTCCTGGACACCGACGACGCCCAGTGGGCGCGGTACATGGACCTCAACCTGATGAGCGCGGTGCGCCTGACCCGCGCGGTCCTGCCGGGACTCGCCGCACGCCGGGGGGCCGTCGTCAACGTCTCCTCGGTCTGCTCCCGCCTGCCCGCGACCGGACCCGTGGCCTACAGCGCGGCCAAGGCGGCGCTGGGGGCGGTGACCAAGTCCCTCGCCGAGGAGTTCGGCCCCCGGGGCGTCCGCGTCAACACCGTCTCCCCCGGCCCGGCCCGGACGGCGGTCTGGGAGGACCCGCAGAACTTCGGGGGCCTGGTGGCGGAGGCCGCCGGGGTCGGGCACGCGGACCTGCTGGAGGGGCTGCCGGAACGGTTCGGCCTCACCACCGGCCGGCTGACGGAGCCACGCGAGGTGGCCTCCGTCATCGTCTTCCTGCTCTCCGGCGCGGCGGGCAACGTCACGGGCGCCGACTACGTCGTCGACGGCGGGATGGTCAAGACGGTCTGACCGCCCGCACACGAGGGCCGGGGCCCGGGACGATGTCGTCCCGGGCCCCGGCGTGATGGGGTGGCCTCCGGTCAGGAGGTGTAGTAGAGCCACCACTTGTAGCTCTCGTAGGAGCAGTGCCAGCTCTTGTAGTGGCCCGACCGGCCGGCCGATTCACAGGCGCCCCTGCTGGAGTAGGGGCCCTTCTTCCCGGAGGAGCGGTGGTCCACGACGGAGGCGGCCGAGGACGCCTCGTGCTGCGGCGCCGCCAGCGCCACCGGGCCGGAGAGGATCACACCCGCGGCCACGAGTGCGACCGGTGCGATCCGGGAGAGCTTCTTCGCGTTCATTTCGGGTTCCTTCTTCCTGTCGGTCCGGGGCCCGTTCGAGCTCCGGACCATCAACGTACGGACGCCCGTGTCCCGGGCACATGGTCCCCAGGTCCCGCTCAGGTCCCGGCCGTGCGCGGGAGCACCGCCCTGACGACGGTCCCGGCGCCCGAGCTGACCAGGGCGAAGGTGCCGCCCAGCTCCTCGGCGCGCTCCGCCATCGAGCGCAGGCCCACACCGCCGTCGCCGCAGGCTCCCTCGGGGACGCCGGTGCCGTCGTCGCGCACCTCCACCGTCACCGCCTCCGGGGTCAGCACCACCGCCGCGTGCGCGTGCCCGGCCCGGGCGTGCCGGACCACGTTGTTCAGGGCCTCCGCCGCGATCCGGTACAGGGCCACCTCCACCGCGGCCGGCAGCCCCGGGAAGGGCTCGGGGGCGAGGCTGACGGTGATGCGCAGGGTGCGGCCCAGGTGTTCGGCGAGCTGGCGCAGGGCGCGCGGCAGATCGGCGCCGTCCAGGGCGGCGGGGGCCAGGCCCCCGGTGATGTGGCGCAGTTCGTCGATGGCCCGGCCGATGCCCTCGGAGACGGTGGCCAGGGAGGCGGTGGCGCGCCCGCCGGGCGGTAGGCCCGTCCGGGCCGCGTCGACCTGGAGGCGCAGCCCGGACAGGGCCGGCCCCAGGCCGTCGTGGAGGTCGTGGCGCAGCCTGCGCCGCTCCTCCTCGCGGGCCAGGACGATCTGTTCGCGGCTGGACTGGAGCTCCTCGTACAGCTGGAGCGAGGCGACGGCCGGGGCGCTGTGCCCGGCCAGGATCCGCACGGCCTCGCGGTCCTGCTGGTCGAGGGCGAGCTCCCCGGCGCGGGGCGGGACGTAGAGGTGGCCGATGGCGTTGCCCCGGTGGACCAGGGGGAAGGCCTCGTCGAGGCCGCCCGGCGTGCCCAGGCGGACCAGTTCGCGGTCGCCGTGGCGGGTGTGGACCACCAGGCGGGCGGCCGGCAGCCGGAGGGTGCGCACGACCGTGTCGCACAGCAGCCGGGGCATCTCGCCGGGATCGAGGGCCTGGCCGAGGCGGTCGGCGAGGGCGCGCACGGCCTGGTAGGGCTGGGCCCGTTCGCCGTAGTAGTAGCGGTCCACGAGCCGGGCGGACCAGCGGGCGGTCGGCCGCAGCAGGGCGCCCACCAGCAGCGTGAGGCAGGCCATCAGCCCGGCCTCGGGGCTGAGCGAGCCGGGGGCGAAGTAGTCGAGGACGAAGGCGCCGCCCGCGTAGGCCATGAAGAAGGCGAAGGTGAGGACGAAGGCGGTCAGGATCCGGCGCCCCGCGCGGTCCAGGGCCCAGGTCCGGTCCCGGACGTGCACGTAGCCCACGGTGGCCGGCCAGGAGGCGGCGGCGAGGTAGACGAGGACCACCTCGAAGCCCATCGGGGGGTCGCCGTACTCGTTGAGCCCGATCACCACGAGCCACAGCACGTACGGCACCGCCAGGATCGCGTACGGGCGCTCGGACTTCGGGGCGCGGGGCCAGCGGATGAGCATGATGAGGATCCCGGCGCCCGCGATGACCGGCGGGACCCAGCGGGCGGCGGTGTCCATCCACGGGGTGAGCATGAACTCCAGGTCGGACCAGGCGGAGTGGGCGAGGGGGCTGGGGACCCCGTAGTAGACGAAGCCGGTGTGGGTGAAGGCGTGGTACTGCTGGAGGGCGCTGAAGAGGGCGGTGAACGTCACGTACGGCGGCCCCCAGCCCCGGGGGAAGCGGCCGGTCGGCAGCCACAGCGGCATCGGGTAGATGATGCTGTTGATCAGCGTGAAGGCGACCATCACCAGGACGAACACGGCGGTGAGCACACCCGGGCCGGCGCCCCAGACCACGGCGATCAGCGGGACCACCTGGGCCAGGGTCAGCAGGCAGCCCGAGCAGAGCATCAGGGCGCCCAGTACGCGCGCGGTGCGGCGGGCCGCGAAGACCATGCCGGTCAGGGCGATGCCCAGGCCCACGAGGACGTGGTCGGCGGCCAGGTGCAGCCTGAGGTGCTCCAGGGCGGGGTGGTCCAGGTGGGTGAGGGTGACCGCGCCCCAGGTGAGCGCGGAGATCATGGTGAGGACGCAGACGGTGTACGCGGGCAGCATTTCGGGCCCCGAGCGGGGCGTGCTCGCCGTGGTCCGGTTCGCTGTGCGCATGTCGGCCTCCCCGGCCGCTCGGTGCGTTGGTTTCCAGCCTGGTGCGCCCCGGGTCCCGGGCGCATGGGGTGATCGTCCCGGTTCCCGGTTCCCGGTTCCCGGTCCGGGCCCTCCGGCGCGGCCCCGGCTACGGGACCGCGCCGGGGGTCAGCCGTCCTCGCCCAGGCCCGCGTCCCGGGCGCGGGCGACGGCCTCGGCCCGGGAGGTGACCTGGAGCTTGTCGAAGACGTGGGTGATGTGGTTGCGGACCGTCTTCTCGGAGAGGACCAGTTCGCGGGCGATGCGCCGGTTGTCGTGGCCCCGGGCGATCAGTTCGAGCACCTCGACCTCGCGGGAGGTCAGGGCCGGGAAGAGCTGCCCCGCGTCACGCCGGTGACCGCCCGCCAGGAGGGCGGAGAGCCGGGCGGCGATCTCCGAGCCGAAGACGGCGCCGCCCGCCGCGACCGTGCGCAGGGCGTGCAGGACCTCCTCGGAGCCCGCGCCCTTGACCACGTAGCCGCGGGCTCCCGCCTGGAGGGCGGCGAGGAGGCTGCCGTCGTCGTCGGACATGGTGAGCATGAGGACCGGCAGTCCGGGGTGGCTGGCCGCGAGGCGGCGGGTGGCCTCGATCCCCGACAGGTCGGGCAGGGACAGGTCCATCACGACGACGTCGGGGCGGTGGGCGTCGACCGCGCCGGGGACCTGGCCGCCCGTCTCGGCCTCCGCGACGACGAGGGCTCCGCCGGTGCTCTCCAGGGCGGCCCGCAGGCCCTCGCGGAAGAGGGGATGGTCGTCGACGATCAAGACGCGGGGGATGGTGCGGTCGTCTTCGTACACGCATCGACACTAGCAGTCACTGCACGATCACTCATGGTAAGGGGGCGGGTGCCGGGCGGGGTGGGACCCGGTGGGGGTTCCTGCCTCAGGCACCCGGGGCTCGGGCACGCCCATCGTGGGCGGCATGCCTGCCGACGTTCCCCTTGTCCGTATCGACCGGTCCCTGCTCCTCGGCCCGGCGCACGTCCGCGTGCAGCTGCGGTGCGGGGCGGGCACCGCCGGTGAACTGACCGGGGTCCTGGGGGAGCTGAACCCCCGCCGGATCGCCCTGGTCACCGACCCCGGCCTGCCCCGGGCGCACGCCGCGCACGTACTGCGGCTGCTCGGTGCGGCCGCGCCGACGGCGGTCCTGTGGCCCCAGCTGCCCACGGGCGGGGGCGCGGGCCTGCCGGCCGTACCGGACGACGCGCTCGTCGTGGCGTTCGGCGGCAGCCGGGTGATGGCCGCCGCCGGCCGGGCGCTGCGCGCCGACGGTACGCGGCCGCCGCTGGTCCGCCTCCCCACGACGCTGCGCGCCATGTCCGACAGCGCCCTGTCGGTGGCGGACGGGACGGGCGGGCCGGGCGCGGCCCCGCTGCTGGTGCGGATCCAGGCGGAGTTCCTGGACACCCTGCCGCCGCGCGCCCTGCGGGCCGGGCTGAGCCCGCTGCTGCGGACCGTGCTGGCCGTGGTGCCGGGATCCGCCGCGCGGGTGGCCGCCCGGCTGCGGCCCGGTGGCGGCTACGGCCCCGAGGTCCTCCTCTCGTTCGTATCGCTGTGCGTGGAGGCCCGTTCGGCCCTCTGCCTCCACGACCCGCTGGAGCGCGGTCCGGCCGCCGCGTTCCGTTACGGGGAGGGCGTGGCCCGGGCCGTGGCGGGGCTGAGCCCCGGGATCCCGTACGGGGAGGCCCTCGCGGCGGGCCTGCGGGCCTCGGCGGCCGTCGCCCGCGCGCTCGGTCTGCTGAGCGCCGCCGACGAGGCCGCGCACGAGGACCTCCTCGCCCGCGCGGGCGCCGCCCGGACCCTGCCCGGGGGGATCGAGCCGGGGCGGGTGGCCGCCGCCGTGACGGGGGGCGGGCGGTCGGCGCCGATGGTGCTGCTGCGCGGGCCGGGCGAGCCGTACGCCCACGGGGGCGGCCTGTTCACCGAGGTCGGCGCGGACCTGCTGCACGAGGCGCTGGCCGCACTGGCCCCGGCCCGGCGGGTCCCGGGACCGGACCGGGACCGCGAGCGGATCGCGGCCCCGCGCGGCCGGGACGGCGGGCGCACCAGGCTGGGCGGTGCGTCCGCGTCCAGGGCGGACGGAGCGTCCGCACCCCTGGCGGACGGAACGTCCACACCCCTGGCGGACAGAGCGTCCGCACCCTTTCCGAGGCTGTGATCACCATGAACCGCTTCCTGGGCCACTTCGGCTTCCGGCTCCCCTCCCACCGGCTGCGTGCCGCCGCCGCGCTCCTGGACCCCGCACCCGGCGGGGCGTGCGTGAACCGGGGCGAGGGGTGGGGGCTGGCGGCACGCCGGACGTGCTCCCGGGACGGGATCACCGCCGTCCTCGACGGCACGGTCGACAACGGGCTCGCCCTGTTCACCCGGCTGGAGGTGCGCGGCCGCGGGGTCGCCGACCGCGACGGGCCGGCCGTGGTGCGGGCCGCCTACGAGGTGGACGGCGCGGAGTTCGCCCGGCACGTCGAGGGCGACTTCGCGGCGGCCGTGGTCGACGCGCGGGGCGCGCCGGTGCTGGTGCTGGCCTGCGACGCGGCGGGCACCGTGCCGGTGTACTACCACTGGGACGCCGGGCGGGGCCGGCTGTGCTTCGCCCCGGACGTGCCGGCCCTGCTCGCGCTGCTGCCGGACCCGCCGGGGCTGTGGGAGCCCGGGCCGGACGCGTACCTGGCGACCGGCGGGCCGCTCGACGGGCACACCCTGATCGACGGGGTGCGGGTGCTGCCGCCCGGGACGACCGCGGTCTGCTCGCGGCGCGGGGGCCTGCGCCTGCTGCCCGGGGCGGGGGCCGGGCCGGGCGCGGAGTCCGGGCCGGGGCGGGGCTCCGGGGTGCGTGAGCGGGCGGTGGATCAGGTGCGGCGGCGCTCGGGCGGGCCGGGGCCGGTCTGCCTGCTCGGTTCCGGCGGGCCGGGGTTCGCGCTGGCGGAGGGGCTCGCGGCGGTGGCGCGGCCCGGGCTGGCGTCCGTCGGCGCGCCGGAGGGCCGGGGCGGCGGGGCCCGGGCGGGGCGGGTCGCGGAGCCGGCGGCGGAACTGGTGGCGGAGCTGGTCTGGCGGACGGGACTGCCCGACGCCGATCCGGCCGTACTGTCCGGGGCCGCGCTGTTCGGGGCGGCGCGGGAGGCGGGCTTCGCCGCCGCGCTGGCCACGGACCCGCTGGACGAGCTCGCCCGGGCCCGCCGCCGGGTCGGGGAGGCCGTCGCCGACGGTTCGCCGGCCCGGTACGCCGAGGCGCTCGCCGTGGTCCCCGCCGGCCTGCGGGAGCGGCTCTACTCCCGCGACTACGGCGCGTACCTCGCCGACCGGGGCGACGCCGGGCAGGCCCTGGCCGGGCGGCTGGACGGGGCGTGCGGGGAGGGGGGCCGGGCCGCGCTGCGGGGCGTGCTGACCGGCTTCGAGCTGGAGGTGCTGCTGCCCGCCCGGGGGCTGCGCCGGCTGGCACACCTGAGCGCGGCCCACGGGGTCCGGGCCCGGCTGCCACTGTCGCCGCACCTGGCCTGGGAGGCCTTGGCCGAGCCCCGTGCCGCCGTCGGACGGGCGGGGGTGTGGCGTCCGTTCACCGCGCCGCCGGTGCTGGAGGGCGCGCTGGGCGCCCTCGTCCGGGACGTGCTCTCCCCCGGCCGCCTGGCCGCCTCCGGGGTGTTCGACCCGGCGGCCGTGGGGCGGTTGCTGCACGCGCACTCCGCCCGTCCGTCCGGCCGGCTCGCGGGCGCCGTCTGGGCCCTGCTGGTGTTCGAGCTGTGGCGGGAGGAGTTCGCGGTCGCGGTACGCCGCCCGGTGCGGCCGGAGGGCCCGCTGACGCTCACCCTGGCGGCGGCCCGACGGCCAGTCGCAGCGGCGGCCGGGACGGGGCGGGCGGCAGCCGCAGCGGCCGCAGCCCCGGGGTGAGGGAGCCCAGCACCCGGGGCCCCCGGGCCCCGGTGCAGGCGGGGGCGTTGCCGGGCAGGCCGTGCAGGGTGAGGAAGCCGAGGACGGCGAAGGCGTACGCCTCCTTGGCGGCGGCGGGCAGGCCGAGCGCGCCGGAGTCCAGCAGGGCGGTGTCCGGGGGCAGTTCCTCGCGGAGCATCCGCATGAGGACGGCGTTGCGGGTGCCGCCGCCGGAGGCGATGACCTCGGTGACGCGCAGCGGGCGCAGGGCGTCGGCGATCGTGCGGGCGGTGAGCCGGGTGAGGGTGGCGAGGAGGTCCTGCGGGGCGAGGGGGCCGAGGCCGTCGAGGGCGGCGTGCAGGTGGCCGGGGTGGAAGAGCTCCTTGCCGGTGGTCTTGGGGGCGGGCAGCCGGTAGTACGGCTCGGCCAGCAGACGCCGCAGGAGCGGCTCGTGGACCCGGCCGGCGCCGGCGAGGGCGCCGTCCTCGTCGTATCCGAGCCGCCCGGCGGTGAGTTCGCGGACGGCGGCGTCGAGGAGGGCGTTGCCGGGGCCGGTGTCGAAGGCCGCCGGCGGGCCGGCCGGGGGCAGGGCGGTGACGTTGGCGATCCCGCCGATGTTCAGCGCGGCGGGGGCTCCGGGCCGGCTGCGCAGCAGCATCAGGTCGATCAGGCTGACGAGGGGGGCGCCCTGGCCTCCGGCCGCGATGTCGCGGGGCCGGAAGTCGGAGACCACGGGGCGTCCGGTGGCCTCGGCGATCCAGGCGGGGCGGCCCAGCTGGAGGGTGCCGTGCACGCGGCCTCCGGTGCTCCAGTGGTAGACGGTCTGGCCGTGGGAGGCGATCAGGGCGGCGCGGCCCCCGCACAGTTCGCGGTCGGCGCGGGCGGCGAGCTGCGCGAAGGCCCGGCCGATCAGGGTGTCGAGGCGGCACACGTCGGCCAGCGCGGTGGGCGCGGGCGGCAGGGCCGCCGCGAGCGCGGCCCGCAGGGTGTCCTCGTAGGGGGCGCTGACCATGCCGAGCGGGACCAGGCGCAGGGTCTCGCCGCCGTCCTCGAGGGTGAGCCGGGCCGCCGCCGCGTCGACGGCGTCACAGGAGGTGCCCGACATCAGGCCGATCACCCTCACCGCAGGGCCCGCCGGTGGTCGTCGCCCCGCAGGCCGGCCAGGGCGAGGGCGCTGAGGGCGCAGGCGCCGGCGGCGTAGTGGGCGGGGACGTCGCCGCTGCCCGTGCCGGCGGTCAGGGCGGTGATGACCAGGCCGGCGCAGCCGGAGAACACCGCGTTGGCGAGGGCGTACGCGAGGCCGAGCCCGGTGCAGCGGACCTGCGCGGGGAACATCTCCGCGAGCATCGCGGGCCCCGGCCCGGCGAGCAGCCCGACGGCGGCGCCCGCGCCGCACACGGCGGCGGCCTTGGCGGGGGCGGGCATGGCGGGGTCCTGGAGGAGGTGCAGGAGCGGCAGGGCGAGGAAGGTGACGGCGAGGGCCCCGCCGAGCATGACGGGGCGGCGGCCGACCCGGTCGCTGAGGATCCCGGCGGGCAGGATCGTGGCGGCGAAGCCGAGGTTGGCGAGGGCGGTGGCCGTGAGGGCCTCGCGCGGGGTGGCGCCGAGGGTGGCCTGGAGGTAGGAGGGCAGCACGACGAGGAAGGTGTACCCGGCGGCGGACCAGCCCATGATCCTCCCGATCCCGAGGAGGACGGTCCGGGCGGTCGCCCGGCTTCCCGGGCCGCCTTCGCCCGTGCGGCGGCTCGCGGCCCCGGTCTCCGGGAGGCCGCGCCGCAGCTTCAGGGCCGTCAGGCCCAGGGGCAGGGCCAGGAGGAACGGGATCCGCCAGCCCCAGGACGTCAGGGCCCGCGGAGTGAGGAGCCAGGCGAGGAGGGCGGCGGTGGCCGCGCCGGCGAGGAGGCCGAGGGCGACGGTGAGGGACTGCCAGGCGCCGTGGCGGCCGCGCCGGCCCGGCGGCGCCTGCTCGGTCATCAGGGCCACCGCGCCGCCGAACTCCCCTCCCGCGCTCAGCCCCTGCACGGCCCGCAGCAGGGTGAGCAGCCAGGGCGCGGCGGCTCCGGCCGTGGCCCGGGTGGGGAGCAGGCCGATGAGGGTGGTGGCGAGGGTCATCAGGCCGACGACGAGGATCAGGGTGGGGCGGCGGCCGATCCGGTCGCCGAGCCGGCCGAAGAGCAGGGCGCCCGCGGGGCGGAGGAAGAAGGCGACCGCGAAGGAGGCGTACACGGCGAGCAGCGGTCCGGCGCCCGCCGGGCCCGTCCGGGGGGCGGGGGTGAAGAAGAGGTCGGCGAGGACGGTGGCGAAGCAGCCGTAGACCCCGAACTCGTACCACTCGACGAAGTTCCCGGCGGCGCCCGCGAGCAGCACCCGGCGCGCCGGCGGGGCCGGCGGCGCGGCGGGGTGCCGCCCCAGGTCGGTCACGTGGTGGGGTCGAGGCGGGAGGCGGCGGCGTCGGTGCGGGGGGCGGCGGGCGCGGCGGCGGGGGTCAGGGCGCTGCCGGCCAGCCAGGTGCGCCAGTCCACGTTCCAGTCGCCGAAGCCGTTGTCGAAGGGGGACATCCGGTCGCCGCCGCTGTTGACCACCTCGACGATATCCCCCTCGCGGACGGTCTCGTAGAACCAGGCGGCGTCCTCGGTGGACATGCCGGTGCAGCCGTGGCTGACGTTCTCCTCGCCCTGCGCCTCGACCGACCAGGGAGCGGCGTGGACGTACTCGCCGCTCCAGGTGACCCGGGTCGCGTAGAGGACGGGCAGGTCGTAGAACTCCTTGGTGCCCTTCCGGATGCCGACGCTGTCCCCGCGCATGCGGACCTTGGCCTCCTTGCCCAGGACGACCTTGATGCCGCTGCGGGTCAGGAAGCCCGCCTTGCCGGTGGTGACCGGGATGGTGCGGATGACCCGGCCGTTGCGGCGGACGGTCATCTCGTGGGCGGCGGAGTCGGTGACGGCCTCGATCCGGTCGGCGACGGTGAACTCCAGGGGTTCGGAGGGCCCCCCGTAGCCGTGCTCGCCGAGGGCGAGGCCGTCGAGGCCGCTGCGGACGCGGACGACGGTGTGGGCGGGCCAGTAGGTGCGGGGCCGGAAGTGCAGGGTGGCGTCGTCGACCCAGTGCCAGGCCCCCTCGACGTGGGGTTCGGAGGTGACCTGGAGGGCCTGTTCCACGCGGGCGCGGGTCTCGGGGGCGTCGGCGGGCACGGGGTGGCTGAGTTCGGCGGTGACGATCTCCCCGGCTCCGTACGTGCCGGGGCGGGGCCCGAACTCGGCGGTGAGGCGGCCCCCTTCGGTGGTGGGGCGGGCGGTGCGGAAGGCGAGGGTCACCCCGACCGGGGTGCCGTCGCCGTCCTGGGCGCCGACCTGGAGGGTGTAGGCCTCCCCCGCGCGCAGGGGTTCGGTGTTGTGCCAGCGGCCGGTGTCGGGGGCGAGTTCGCCGGCGAGCCGCCGGCCGTGGCCGTCGCGTACGGTCACGTCGGTGAGGCGGCCCGCCTCGGCGCGGGCGAGGGCAATCTCCAGGGGTCCGCCGGCGGCGGTGGGGAGCGTGCCGGTGCCGGCGAGGGACGGGTTCCACAGGAGGGCCGCGGCTCCGTGGGCGGTGGCCAGGACGCGCTGTTCCCGCCAGGCGCCGCAGGGGCCGCTGGCGAAGGCGGGGGCGGCGCACCAGCGGGCGGCGGGGGCGCGGCCGCGGTCCAGGGCCCGTGGGTCCAGGGCCCGTCCGACGAGCAGGGTGACCGCCGCGTCCCGCGCGCCGGGGGCGTCCGGGCCCTGCGGGGTGCCGGCTCCCGTGGTACGGCCGGGTGCTGCGGCGACGGCCAGCAGGGCTCCCGTCACCGCGGCCGCCGTGCTCCACGCCTTCGTCCGCGATGTGGCCACGCGGCCCTCCCAGTTGTCGTGCGTCCGGATGGGAGCATCAAAGGCGACGAGAAGCCGAACCGATGATCGTAAGCGCGGTCCTGCGGCCGAACGGGCGCCGCAAGTGAACCCGGACGGAGCAGGGGGGCGGAGCGGAACGGGCCGGTCCCCCGTCCCGTAGGCTCGGCGGATGGCGAAGTACTTCGACGTGCACCCCGAGAACCCTCAGCGGCGCACCATCAGCGGCGTGGCCGACAGCATCCGCTCCGGCGCGCTCATCGCGTATCCGACCGACTCCTGTTTCGCGCTGGGCTGCCAGCTGGGCAACCGGGAGGGCCTGGCGCGGATCCGGCAGATCCGCGAGCTCGACGACAAGCACCACTTCACGCTCGTGTGCCAGAACTTCGCGCAGCTGGGGCAGTTCGTGCACGTGGACAACGACGTGTTCCGCGCGATCAAGGCGTCCACCCCGGGCGCCTACACGTTCATCCTCAAGGCCACCTCGGAGGTGCCGCGCCAGCTGCTGCACCCGAAGAAGAAGACGGTCGGGGTGCGGATCCCCGACCACGTGGTCACCCAGGCGCTGCTGGAGGAGCTGGGCGAGCCGCTGCTGTCCAGCACCCTGCTGCTGCCGGGCGAGGACGAGCCGATGACCCAGGGCTGGGAGATCAAGGAGCGGCTCGACCACGTGGTGGACGCGGTCGTCGACTCCGGGGACTGCGGGACGCGGCCGACCACCGTCATCGACTTCTCGACCGGCGAGGCCGAGATCGTCCGCCGGGGTGCCGGCGACACCGACCGCTTCGAGTAGAGGGACCGCCGGGTCCGGGCCCGGCCCCGTCAGGTGACCCCGTAGCGGCGGACCGTCTCCTCCTGCTGCGCGATGCGGTGCATGGCGCGGAGGATCGGTTCGAAGAGGATGGTGGCGGCCACGGCCGCCTCCACCCGTTCCGACTCCGAGGGGAAGGTCTCCACGAAGTCCAGGTCGTGGACGGCGACCTGGCGCATCATCCGGGCGTAGGGGGTCATCATCTCCGCGTTCCACCCGTAACCCAGCCGGATCAGCGAGGCGACCGCCTCCACCAGCGAGGCGTGGTCCGGGTTGAGCGGGGCGAGATCGCGGGCGCTCTCCCAGCCCAGCTCCTCCAGCAGCCGGTCGACCTCCCGGCGTGCCGTGACCCGGGCCTCGTCGTCCTCCTCGGCGTCCGGCGCGGGCGGGTGGGGCAGCGCCCACAGGGAGGCGCCCAGGCGGAACGTGCGGCCCACGGTGTCGTCGTCCACGTGCCGCAGCACCTTCCCGGCCGCCGCCACCGAGAGCCCGCCGACCTGGAGCAGGGTGCGGACGAGGCGCAGCCGGCGCAGGTGGGCCTCGTCGTAGTCGGCGGTGGTGGCGCTGATCCGGCGGCCGGGCTCCAACAGGCCTTCGCGCAGGTAATACTTGATGGTCGCGGTGGAGACGCCACTGCGTTCGCTCAGCTCTGACAGCCGCATCCCTTGCGCCTTTCCTCGGATAGCGCCACTATCTCATCACCCCCTGTTGGACAGCGACGCTATCCAACCCGCGGCCCACCGTCCGGCGGCACCGCAGGCACGAAGCGATAGGGAGAACGATGTTCCAGCACGGCAGTACCCGGCGCACCGCCGCACGGCGGGCCGGCCTCGTGGCGGCGCTCGGCCTGAGCCTCGCGCTCACGGCGGCGTGCGGCGGCAAGGACACCGGGTCCGGGTCCTCCTCGTCCTCGAAGGGCGGCGGCGGGTCCTGGCAGGTCGGCGACTGCGGCGGCCCCGACCCCAAGCAGGCACCGGACGGGTACCGGGCGATGGGCTGCGACGAGTCCGGCGCGACCTTCAAGGCCCTGGAGGTCACCTCGGCCGGGTTCCTGCCCGGCTCGGTCCAGTGCCCGGCCGGGACGGACCTGATGATCCGGGTGTCGGTGTCGTACGGCACCTCCAAGGACAAGTCCAAGGGCGGCGGCATCCCCACCCACACGGTGTGCGGGCGCAACCTCTCCGGCGACCACCCCGGCGACGCCGGGGCCGGCGGCGGACAGCTGGTCAAGGGCGACTGCGTCTCCTCCTCCGCCCAGGAGGTGGCCTGCGCGTCGGCCGGCGCCGGCGCCTTCAAGGTGCTCGACCTGGTCAAGGAGAAGGGCCAGTGCCCGTCCGGGACCACCGAGCCCATGGAGCTGACCCTGTCGATCGGACGCCCGTACGACGTGATCTGCGCGGCTCCCGCATAGCGGGGCGGGCCGGGGCGGCCCACGATGGACACATGAGCGCGGGACGGTACGAGCTGAGGTTCCCCGGCGGCGCCGGGACGGGCGAGGACACCGTGGTCGTGGACCGTACGGAGGCGACCGGTCCCGGCGGGCATCCGGTCTACGCGGACGCCACCGGGATCGTGCGCGCCGAGATCAGCGACCGGGGCGAGGTGCGGATGCTGGCCACGGGCGGCCACCAGGTCCCGTCCCAGCCGGTGACGGCGCGCCCGCTGCCCTAGGGGTGTTGCGCCCGCGTCGTGTGGGCCGACGGTGCGAAACCCGGACGTCGCCGCTCGCGCCTGCGGCCGCCGCGCCCGGGCCGGGTCCGATAGTCGCCTGGGTGCCCGCTGACGGGACCCGTACGGCGACCCCGGAGGAACAAGCGATGGACAGCGCAGGACTGCCGCGCCGCACGGCCCTGCTCGCCGGCGGCCTGGCGGCCTTCGCCGCGGGCACGCTCGCGGCCTGTACGGCCAGGCCCGCCATCCCGGCCGGCAGCACACGGGGGCGGCCCGAGCCCGCCGCGCCCAACCCGCAGACCACCACCCCGGCCGCCGCCTACGCGCGGCTGATGGAGGGCAACAAGCGGTGGGTGGACGGCAACCTCCAGCACCCCGACCGGGACCCCACCCGCCGCCAGCTGGTCGCCCAGAGCCAGACCCCGTTCGCCGTGGTCCTGTCCTGCATCGACTCCCGGGTGCCGCCGGAGCTGCTGTTCGACACCGGGCTCGGTGACATGTACGTCCTGCGCACCGGCGGGCAGGCCGTCGGCCCGGTGGTCACCGGCTCCGTCGAGTACGGGCCGCTGACCTCGGCCACCCCGCTCGTCCTGGTGCTCGGGCACCAGCGCTGCGGCGCGATCGACGCCGCGTACAAGGCGGCGCGCGACGGGAAGCCCCTTCCGGGCAACCTGGAGGCGATCACGAAGGCGCTGCGCCCGGCGTACGAGCAGACCGTCAAGGAGGGCGGACCGGACCCCGTCGACCGGATGATCCGCGCCCAGGTCAGGCTGACCGCCGACGAGCTGCGCGGCAACGCGGACCTCGCACCGCTGGTGCGCAAGGGCACCCTCGCGGTGGTCGGCGCCTACTACTCCCTCGACACCGGGAAGGTGGAGGTCCTGACGGGCGCCCTGCCCACCGGGACGGCCAGCACGACGGCCGGCACCACCCCGGAGCCCTCCGGGACGCCCGTCGGCACCGCTACGCCCTCGGGGACCCCCGCGCCCAGCGGCAGCGCCACGCCCTCCGGCACCGGCCTGCCGACGGAGACCGCTCAGCCGACGGGCCTGCCGTCCTGAGCGGCGGCACGCGGGAGCCCCGTGCCGGGCCGCGGGAACGCGACCCGGTACGGGGCTCCGGAACCGGCGGGCGTCAGGCCGCCGGCGCGGGCTCGGCCGGGGCGGCCTTCGCCGGCCGGGGGGCCGGGTAGACCGCCTCGCGCGGCAGCCTGGGCTCCAGGCGCAGGACGCCCAGGGCCGAGACGGTCGCACCCACCGCGAGGACCAGCCACATGGCCGTCGGCGAGAGGGTGAGCAGGGCCGTCAGGACGGCCGGGGCCAGCGCGCTGGGCACCGCCCAGGAGAGCTGGTAGACGGCGAGGTGCCGGCCGCGCGTCTCCTCCGGGGCGGCCTGCGCGCACAGCGCGGAGGCCGTGGCGCCGTGCATCAGCTCGCCCGCCGTGAACAGGACGGTCGCGGCGAAGATGCCCACCAGGATGACGGACTTGTCCCCCACGGCGGCCAGAGCGGCGAAGACCACGAACGAGGCCGCGAACACGGCCGCGCCCAGGGCCACCGCGCGCGAGCGGCGGAAGGCCACCAGCGCCCGGGTGACCGGGATCTGCAGGAGCGCGATCCCGACCGTGTTGACCGCGTACAGGACGCCCACCAGCGAGGTGGACGCGCCCAGGTCCTGGGTGACGTACGCCGGGATGCCGACCGCGAGCACCGTGTAGCCGAACGCGGTCGGCACGTTGAGCAGGGTCAGGGCGAGGAAGGGCCGGTTGCGGGCGACGAGGCGGTAGCCGCCCTTGCGGGAGACCCGGGGGGCCGCGTCGCCGGGGGCCGTGCGCGGGATCGGGATGGACCCGAAGCAGAACGCTGCCAGGACGTATCCGGCGGCCGTGCAGAACACGATCACGTAGTAGAACGCGTCGCTGCCCAGGGCCAGGACCCCGCCCGCGATCAGACCGCCCACGCCCAGACCGGCGTTGCGCAGGCTGCGCTGCGCGGCGAGCAGCTTGTCCCGCTCGTTGCCCTTGACGAACTCGGCGATGAACGACTGGATGGCCGGCGGGTACGAGGTGTCGCCGAGCGCCACCAGCAGGATCACGCAGAACATCGTGTAGCCGTTGTCGACGAGCGGGTACGTGCAGAAGCCCGCGGCCCGCAGCAGGTACCCGCCGGTGACGACGGCCTTGGCGCCGAACCGGTCGATGAGGACGCCCGCCGCCGGGTTGCTGATCAGGCCGATCACGGCGGCGGCCGTCATGAGGGTGCCCACCTGGGTGAGCGGCAGCCCCGTCACGTGGTGGAAGTACAGCAGCGACAGGGGGAGGTACATGCCGGCGCCGGTGGCGTCGACGACCATCCCCAGCATGTACCGCGTCTTCGCCGACAGGCGGGCCCCCGTCATGACGCGTCCCCGATCACGCTGTGTTCGCGCACCCACTCGCCGAGCTCGCGCAGCCGGCGCTCGCACTCGGCGCGGTCCGGCGCGGTGCCCACGGCGGCGGCGAGGAAGTCGGAGGATCCGGAGGCCGGGGCGATGACCTGGCCCTCCTCCGCGTAGAGCCAGAAACCGTCGAGCCAGGGCTCGTCGGGGACGGCCGGCAGTTCGCGCACCAGGCCGGGCCGCTTCATCATGAGGAGCTGGCCGGCCATGTGACGCGGGCTCGGCAGCCCGGCCGGGTCGTCGCCCCGGCGGACGGCGTCGGGGAGCGGGTGACCGGCGTCGGCGCGGACGGCGTACTCGCCGAGGTGTACTCCGAACAGGCTGTGGAAGACCTCGCGGATCTTGGCGCCGCCGGGGCGGCAGGCGATCTCGCACAGCACCAGACGGTCGTCGGGGGTGTGGAAGACCTCCATGTGGAAGGCGTGGTCGCGCAGCCGGGAGCCCTCGGGGGCCAGGGTGGCGAGGACCCGCTCGGCGAGGTCGAGCAGGCGCGGGGTGAGCGGGTCGTCCTCGTCGAGGGTGAGGTCGATCCGCGGGCCCGGGTCGGAGGCGAAGGAGGACAGGTCGTACTGGTACTGCGAGGGCCAGGCCATGGCCACGCGGCCGTCGCGCACCACGCCGTCGACGTGGCACATGCGGCCCGGGACGAAGCCCTCCAGCAGGACGTCGTCCCGCTCGCCGGCGGCGTACGCCTCGGCCAGGGTCTCCTCGAAGGAGGCCGCGTCGCGCAGGATACGCAGGCCGATGGCGTTGAAGCCGCTGCGCTCCTTGAGGACCAGGGGGAAGCCCTCGGCGTCCGCGAAGGCGCGGGCCTCGTCGGCGGTGCGGGGCTGGACCCAGGGGGCGACCTCGATGCCCGAGGCCTGGGCGCGGGTCTTCATCAGGGCCTTGTCGCGGAAGGGCTTGACGTCGTCCTTCCAGGGGCCGCGCAGCCCGGCGCGCTGGCGCAGCCGCGCGGCCAGGTCCATGTCGCCCTCGTGCAGCACGGTGACACCGGTGATGTGGTGCTCCGCCATGAGTTCGAGGGCGCGGGCCTCGAACTCCGGGGAGTCGAAGTCGTCGTGGACTTCCAGACGGGTGTAGCCGAGGTTGCCGTCGGGGACCTTCTCGCCGGCGAGTTCGATCTTCTCTCGGTTGGCGAGGACGACGATGTCGCCGGTGTGGTCCGGCAGCCAGGAGCGGTACGGGAACGGCTCCAGCGGGTTGCGGTGGATGATCAGCAGGTTCTCGCGGGGCGCGATCTCGGAGGGCCGCGCGAGGACGGTGGTGCCGTCCGGGTGGGCCAGGGTGATGCGGACGTGGTCGCGGATCACCTCGGCGCCGCGGCGGATCGCGGCGGTGGTGTCCTCGGCGGCGACGGCGATCAGGCCGAGCCGGTCCCAGTTGTCGGTGAGGACGCGGACGCCGTCGCCGGGCTTGGCGCCGACGGTGACGGAGATGACACCCTCGGCGGCGCGGGCCCCGTCGAGCCCGGCGACGGACTCCACGGTGGTGCCGGGGGTGCCGACCACGGCACGGACGCTGGCACCGCCATGCGCGACGGGCCGGTCGGGCAGTTCCTCGACCAGGCCGAAGGGGTGGCCGACGGCGAGGGTGATCAGGTCGACGCCGAAGGCGCTGCGCACCAGTTCGGGGATGGAGTCGCCGCCGATGCGGTTGTGGCCCTCGATGACGCGGGGGCCCTTCGGCGTGAGGCGGACCTCGGTGTGGCAGACGCCGTCGCGCATGCCCATCACGTCGAGGAAGCCGCGTATGCCCTCGCGTATCGCCGCGTCGTCGGCCTCGGAGAGCCGGGCCGGGACCGCGTGGCCCAGTTCGGCGAAGTGGCCGTCCGAGGTGAACTTCTCGGTGACGGTGATGATGACGTGGCGGCCGGCGAAGCTGAAGGACTCGACGCTGAACTCGGGGCCGTCCAGGAACTCCTCCATGAGGAAGTCCTTGAGGACGAACAGCGAGGAGACCCGGTCGGTGCGGGTGCCGGAGAGCCGGGTGACCTCGTCCCAGACCCGGTCGGCGTCCTCGGGGCCGCGCACGCGCATGACGCCGATGCTGGCGGTGGCGTCGACGGGTTTGACGATGAAGGGGAAGCCGTAGGAGGCGCCGAAGGCGTCCAGGTCCTCGCGGGTCTTCAGGGAGCGGGCGCCCACGGCGTGCTCCGGGTCGTGCTCGGCGACGTAGCGCCGCATGGCCGCCTTGTCACGGATCCGGGCCGTGACCTCGTAGCCGGTGCCCCCGAGCCCGTACAGGTCGTTGATCCGGCCCGCGTTCTCCAGCCCCGGCTCGGTGAGGGAGACGACGGCGGCGAAGCCGGGGCTCTCGTGCCAGGCCCGGACCAGGGGCTCGACCAGGGTCCAGTCGGTGAAGTCGACGACCTCGACGGCGGCGGCGAGACGGTTCTGCACCTCGCTCACCTTGGTCGGGTGCTGGAGGAGCAGCACGTTCAGCCCCAGGTCGTGGGCCTTCTGCACGGTCTCGTCGGTCCCACCGACGAGCAGCAGGGTGCGCTCGGGGTTCATTCGCTCTCTTCTCCCCCTGCGGCGGCAGGGAATGTTCAGGCTCTTACTCGGGCAGGCGTGGGGGGCGGGGAAGGAGTGGGGCGGGCGGCCCGGTCCGCCGTGCGGCGGGCTCCGGTGCCGCGTTCAGGGCCGGCCGGCGGTTTCCGCTTCCGGCCACCAGCTGAGGTAGCGCTCGCCGCTGTCGGGGAACACGGTCGCCACGACGCTGTCCGACAGGTCGTGCCGCCGGGCGAGTTCGGCGCAGGCGTACGCGGCCGCGCCCGCGGAGATCCCGACGAGGAGCCCGGTGCGGGCGGCGAGGGCGCGGGTGGCGGCGGCGGCGTCGGCGTCGTCGACGGCGATCACCTCGTCGATGAGGTGGACGTCGGTCACGGGGCTGATGAAGCCGCCGTTGAGGCCGGGGATGCGGTGGGGGCCGGGCTCGCCGCCGGAGAGCAGCGCGGAGCCCGAGGGCTCGACCGCGACCACCTTCAGGTCGGGGTTGCGCTCGCGCAGGTAGCGGGCGATGCCGGTGATGGTGCCGCCGGTCCCGATCCCGCACACCAGGTAGTCGACGCGGCCGCCGGCGTCGCGCCAGATCTCCGGGCCGGTCGTCGTGTAGTGGGCGCGGACGTTGTCGGGGTTCTCGTGCTGGCGCGCGTACCAGGAGCCGGGCATCTCGGCGTGCAGCTGTTCGGCGCGCTCGCAGCAGGCGCGGAAGCCCAGGGTGTGGTCGGTGAACTCGACCTCGGCGCCCAGCATGCGCAGGGTCAGCACGCGCTCGCGCGAGGCGTTGGAGGGGAGGACGATCAGACAGCGGTAGCCCCGGGAGGCGGCGAGCGCGGCCAGGGCGATGCCGGTGTTGCCGGAGGTCGACTCGATGACGGTGGCTCCGGGCACGAGGGCGCCGGACTCCTCGGCGGCCCGCAGCATGAAGAGGGCGGCCCGGTCCTTGATGCTGGACAGCGGGTTGGCGGCCTCCAGCTTGGCGAGGACCCGGGCGGTGGCGGGCAGGCCGTCGAGCTGGAGTTCGATCAACGGCGTCTCGCCGACGAGATCCTCGAACGATGCCGCGATGCGGCCGGCGGTGAGCGCGTTGTTCACGAGGCTCCCCCTTTGGTGCTGGACGTGCGGTCGGTCCTCCGAAAGGTAGCCAGGTGCGGTGGTGCGCGATTGGGGCCCGGCTCGGGGGAGGCTGGAGCCCCGCTCGCGCACCGCGCGTGCTGGTGACCGACGCGACGCCCTTGGTACTAGAGCGCGTTCACGTCTATCGCGTCGGCCATCGCCCGGTAGCCGGCGTCGTTCAGGTGGAGGTGGTCGGCGAAGGCGTACTCGGCCTTGAGCTTCTCGGGGTGCTCCGGGTCGGCGACGGCCCGGTCGAAGTCCACGACGGCGTCGTAGGCGCCGCCGGTGCGGATCCACTGGTTGACCTCGGTCCGCACCGCGTCGCCCCGCGCGGTCCCGTAGCCCGAGTCCCCGAAGGGCGGGATGGTGGCGCCGATGATCCTGACGCCCCGGGCGTGGGCCTCGCGGATCAGCTCCCGGTGTCCGGCGATGATCTGCTGCGCGGAGACCCGGGGGCCCGTGGTGCAGCGGTCCTGGGGGCCGTCGGGCTGGACGATGTCGTTGGTGCCCTCCAGGACGATCACCGTGCCGGTGTCGGGGCGGCCGAGGGCGTCGCGCCGGAAGCGGTTCAGGGCGCTCTCGCCGAAGCAGGCGGAGTCGGTGAGGACCTTGTTGCCGCCGATGCCGGCGTTGAGGACCGGGCGGGGCCGGCCCTGGGCGGCGAGCCGGGCGGCGAGCGCGTCGGGGTAGCGGCGGTCGGCTCCGGGGGTCGCGCCGAAGCCGTCCGTGAGGGAGTCCCCGAAGGTGACGACCGCGTCCCGGCGCGGGCCGGGGGCGGCGGGGCTGCGGACGTCGACCCCGGCCAGGTAGTACCAGGAGTAGCTCTGGTTCCCGGGCGCGGAGAAGGCGTCCCCGGCGGCGTCGCGCAGGTGGTCGCCGTCGGCCCGGAAGGAGGTGGCCATGGCGACGTTGTGGAAGGTGGCGGGGCCGCTGGGGTCCTGGAAGTACAGGGTGACGGTGAGCTGTTCGAAGGCCTGGACGGGCAGGGACACGGCGTCGCTGGACAGTTCCGCGCCGGCCGCGAGGGTCACCGCGGCCCCGCCGCCGAAGCGCAGCGGGCGTACGGTCCCGGGCTGGAGGGCCGCGCCCCCGGCGCTCTTGGCGACGGTCGCGCCGGTGAGGCGCAGCGGGGTCTTCCCGTAGGCGTTGGACAGGCGCACGCGCAGTTCGCTCCCCTGGGCCCCGGCCCGGATCACCTGGCGCACCGACTGGTTACGGAAGCCCTCCTCGGACCAGTTGGGGAACCAGTCGGTGTGGGTGGCGGTCTGCGGGGAGGCGCCCCAGGCGCTGTGCCAGGGGTTGCCGTACGCGGCGGCGGGGGTGGTGGCGGCCGCGGCCAGGAGGGCGGCGGCCAGCGGGACGGCGAGAGCGGTCTTGTTCTTGTTCACACCACCCTGACCCGTGCCGGCCCCCGGATGTGACAGGAGTGCCGGAAATTCCTCGTGATTTCCCGTCCCCCGGGTCCGGTCCCGGCGGGCCGGGACCGGACCTGAGGGTTCCTCAGCGGCGCACGCCCGCGAGCTTGTCGGGGTTGACCTGGATGCGGAGGTTGCGGATCAGGCCGTTCTCCAGGTCGAAGGTGAGCGCGGCGACGGGGTTGCCGTCCACCTCGGTGAGGACGCCGAGCTCCCCGTTGATGAAGGCCGGGGTGACGACGGCCGCGGCGTTGGCGGGCTTGGCCAGGACGCCGAAGAGCCAGCGGGCCACGTGGTCGGCGCCGTACAGCGGGCGGCGGGCCGCGGTGACCTTGCCGCCGCCGTCGGACCAGGCCGTGACGTCGGGGGCGAGCATCTCCAGGACGGCGTTGATGTCGCCCCCGGCGCAGGCGGCCAGGAACCGGTCGGTGACGCGCTCGCGCTCCGCGGTGTCGGTGTCGAAGCGCGGCCGGCGGGCGGCGACGTGCTTGCGCGCGCGGGAGGAGATCTGCCGGACGGCCGGCTCCTCCCGGTCCAGGAAACCGGCGATCTCCGCGTGGGAGAAACCGAAGACCTCGCGCAGGAGGAAGACGGCGCGCTCCACCGGCGAGAGGGTCTCCAGGACGACCAGCATCGCCGTGGAGACGCTTTCGGCGATTTCCCGGTCCTGCGCCACGTCGGGTTCGGTGAGCAGGGGTTCCGGGAGCCAGGGTCCGACGTACTCCTCCCGCTTGGCGCGGGCGGAGGTGAGCCGGTTCAGGGACAGGTTGGTGACCGTGCGCACGAGGTACGCCTTGGGGTGGCGCACCTCCGAGCGGTCGGCCTTGTTCCAGGTCAGCCAGGCGTCCTGGACGATGTCCTCGGCGTCGCTGACGGTGCCCAGCATGCGGTAGGCGGTGGCGAACAGGAGCCTTCGGTGTTCGTGGAAGGGGTCCGTCTCGGGTTCGGTCGTGATCACCGCTCGATTCTGCACGGACCGCCTCCCCCGCCTCGGGCCGGGGCCCGCAGGTGCGGCGGGACGCCGGGGCTACAGGGTGCGGACGCGCTGGTCCTTCAGGTCGTAGCGGGCGGCGGCTATGGCGAGCTTGCCGGCGGATATGGCGCGGGCCAGGTCGGGTTCGGCGGCGAGCCGGTCGCGGGTGCGCAGGGCGTGGGCGTCGATGGTGGCGGCGATGCGGGCGTCGCCCTGCCGGCCGTGGTCGATGGACGGGCGTATCTGGTCGGCGAGGTACTGGATGTGGGCGGGGAGCGGGGTGCCGGTCTCATCGGCGTGGACGGCCGCACCGACGGCTCCGCAGGACTGGTGGGCGAGGACCAGCACCAGGGGGACGGCCAGTTCCAGCACCCCGTACGCGATGCTGCCGAGCACGGCCTCGTCCAGCACCTCGCCGGCCGAGCGGACGGTCAGCAGGTCGCCGAGCCCCTGGTCGAAGACGAGTTCGGGCGGGACCCGGGAGTCCACGCAGCCGAGGACGATCGCGAAGGGGTGCTGGCCGGTGGCGAGCCGCAACCGGGTCGACGGCGACTCGTGCGGGTGCCGCTCGTGGAAGGTGCGCCAGCGCCGGTTGCCGGCTTCCAGTTCACGCCGGGCCTGTTCGGGGGTGGCGGGACGGCCGCCGGGGCCCGGGGCGGGCGGGGCGGCGGAGGCGGGGAAGGCCGAGCCGAGCGCGAGGACGGATCCGGCGGCGGCCGTACCGGCGACGGCGGTCCGCAGCAGGGCGCGCCGGCTGGGCGCGGCCCCCTCACGTAAGGAATCGGCGTTCGACGTGCTCGTGTTCGAGACCATGCGCGCCAGCATGGCGCTTTGTCCCGGCTTGACCCAAGGGTGCGCGAACGGTTGTCCGAAACCCCCGCGCGGGCGGCTCAATCCCGTGGGGTGATCGTCCGCAGTGCGACGACGGCCGTCCGGCCTGCGGTGCGCACCCGGCACGGCGCCACGGGGGCTTCCAGCAAGGCGGCGTCGTACGGGCCGAGTTCGACGCCGCCGCCGGGGTGGTCGAGGCGGGCCGGTCCGTCCAGGGCCACGATCAGCAGGACGGTCTCCGGCGCGGGAGCGAGGGCGAGCGTGCCCCGGACGACGGCGGTGTCCGCCGCGACCCGGCCGCGCCGGTACATCACGTTGAAGTTCACGACGGGCCCGTCCAGCAGCCGGCAGCCGGTGGGCTCGTCGCCGGGGAAGTCACAGGGCGCGTAGCGCTCGTCGACGCGGCGGGCCACCCCGGAGACCGTGAGCTCCATGCCGGCGCCCTCGGCGAGGGTCAGGGTCCTGTCGACCCCGGGGAACTCCGAGAAGGGGCCGTCCCCGGCGACCTCGGCGAGGCTGACCCGCCAGGCGGACCCCTCCGTCCCGGCACCCCCGGGCCGGGCCGCGATCTCGCGGGTGACCCCGCCGCCGTTCTTCCAGGGCACCGCCGTACGGTCGGCGGCGCGCAGGATCGTGACGTCGGCGGGGCCGGTCATACGGGGCTTCCTTCCCTCGGGTCCGTACCGCCCGGCGGCCGGTACGGACCCGGGGCGCTGCGGCCGAGCCTAACCGGCCCGGCTCACGGCGAAGTCGTCGCCGTGGACGGCGCCCTGCCCGTACCAGCCGTGCAGGTAGACGGTGACGGTCCCGGAGGCGCCGGTGGTGAAGGGCACCGTCAGCGCGGTCCAGCCGGTGGAGCCGGTCCAGGTACTGGCGTTCGCGCCGCCCCGGACCCCGAGGTAGGCGTAGCTGCCCTGGACCCAGCCGCTGAGGGTGTACGCGGTGCCGGGGGCGAGGGTGAGGGTCTGGGCGCATTCACCGGTGTGGGCGGAGTCCGGGTTGGCCGAGACGGCGTAGGTGCCCGAGTGGACCGGCGCCGTGCCGACCGAGCCGCCGTTCTCGCAGGTCCAGGGGGTGAGGGAGCCGGTCTCGAAGCCTCCGTTGACGAGGGCGCCGCCACCGCCGCCCGGGCCCGGGACCGTGAGGGTGAAGGCGCCGGTGTGGCTGGTCTTCCCGGCGGCGGTGACGGTGAGCGGGTAGGTGCCGGGGGCCGCCGTGGCCGAGGCGGCGACGGTGAGCTTCGCGGTGGCGCCGGCGGTGACCGCGTCGGGGGTGAGGGTGGCCGTGACCCCGGCGGGGGCGCCGGAGACGGTCAGGGCCAGGGGCTGCGCCGCGCCGGAGGTGACCTGGGTGGAGACGGTGGCGGTGGTGCTCGTGCCCGGGGGCACGGAGGCGGAGCCGGGGGCCACGGAGACCGAGAAGTCGTCGGCGGCCGGTCCGCCGCCGGTGAACGGGGCGAAGGTGTGGGTGAAGTACCAGGGGTCCTGGGCGATGCCGGAGCAGGTGTCGGAGCCGCCGGTGCCGGGGCAGCCGCCGTTGTCGCGCTGGAGGGCCCAGAACGAGAGGGTGTTGATCCCCTTGGAGACCGCCCAGTCGTAGACGGCCGTGGCGTTGGCGGTGGTGAAGGTCTCGGCGGCCCCGTAGTCGTCGATGCCGGGCATCTCGGTGACGCCGATCATCCCCCACAGCTGCGCGGGGGTCCGGCCGGGATAGAGGGCGGCCAGCTGGTCGTAGAGCCCGGTGGCGGCCGTACGGGTGTCGGCGGCCATGTCGTGGGAGGCGCCGTCGTAGTAGTCGAAGGTCATCAGGTTGACCACGTCGACCCGGGCCCCGGCGGCCTTGGCGCTCTTGAGGACGGCCAGTCCGCTGGCGGCCAGTCCGCTCGTGGTGGTGGGGAGGGTGTAGGAGATCTGGAGGGGGCGGCCCGAGGCGGCGGCCCAGTCCTGGAGCTTCTTGATCGCCTGGTTGCGCCGGTCGACACCGGCCTTGTTCGTCAGGGACTTGTCCTCGATGTCCATGTCGAGGCGGGCGACGTCGTAGGTCGTGACCAGCTTCTGGTAGGCGGCGGCGATGGAGTCGACACTGGTGCAGCTGTCGGCGATCTCGGTGCCCCCGCTGTCGGCCGCGTAGCCGCCGAAGGAGGGGATGACGTCGCCGCCGCGCGCCCGGATGGCGGCGAAGTCGGCGCCGAAGACGGAGCCGGCGACGGGCTGCGCGGTGGAGCCGTTCCAGTACGGGGTGCAGGAGCCCTTGGCCTCGGTCTGCACGAAGGCCATCGTCAGGTACTTCGCACCGGACTTCTGCGCGAGGTCGGCGGGACTGTCGGAGGAGTACGCCTCGAAGTAGGGGGCGAAGACATGCGCGGGCAGTGGGGTGGCCGCGGAGGGGGTGGCCGCCCGGGCGGGCCCGGCGCCGGCGGCGCCGAGCAGTCCGGCGCAGGTGACGAGGGTGGCGCAGGCCGCGCTTAAGCGGCGGAGGGCATGCTGACGCAGTCTCAACGAAGGCTCCCGGTGGGGCGCGAGCGAACGGGCGGACGCCTCATGATTGGTCTGGACCAGGTCCGGGTCAAGGGGGCCGGCCGATCCGCGCCCCGCCGGGAGCCGGGGGTTCAGCGCAGGATGCCCGCCTGCCGGGCCGCGCGGATCCAGGAGGGGAACTCCGACAGGAGCCGGTCGTACAGGTCGGGGTCCGAGATCCGGTCGATGTCGTCGACGGCGAAGAAGCCGACGTTGTCGACGCGGCGGCCGGGCATCGTGTCGAAACGCTCCAGCACCCCGAAGCCGGCCCGGCCCAGGCCGACGAACTGCCAGAACACCGGCTCCTCGACGGCCTCCCGCAGCTCCCGCTCGATCTCGGCGTTGCGGTAGACCCCGCCGTCGGAGAAGAAGAGGACCAGGGTGGGCGCGGGTACCGGATTGGCCCGTACGAAGGCGCGCACCTCGGCGATGACCTTCTGCTCCTCGTTCTGGAAACCCACCTGCCGCATGTCGACCTGGCCGGGCTCCAGGCCCCTGGGGGCCCGCTTGCGGCCGAAGACGCTCATCTGGCCGACGCGCACGTGCAGGCGCAGCCACTCCGGGAGGTCGCCGATGGCGAGGTCGGGCAGCCGGGCGGGGTGGGTGGCGAAGGTCCAGGCCTGCATCTCGCCGTCGTCGTCCAGCTGCGCGGCGACGGCGGCCATCCGCTCCACCACGCCCGCGACGGTGCCCCGGGAGTAGAGGGTGCTCATCGAGCCGGAGGCGTCGAGGACCAGGACGACGCGGGCGGTGATGTCGGCGGCGCCGGCCTTGCGGAGGCTGACGGCCACCTGTTCCTTGCGCAGGGAGAGCCGGCCCCGCATCTCCGGGGGGAGCCACTCCTCGCCCTTGACCAGACGGACGACGGTCTCGGCGGGGGCGGAGGCGGGGGCGGGTACGGAGGCGGGCGCGGGGGCCGCCGCCGGGGCGGGGGCCGGGGCGGGCGTCTGCGCCGGAGCCGCGGGCCACACCGGGGCGGGCGCGGGAGCGGGGGCCGGAACGGGCGCCGGGGCGGGCGGGCCTACGGGGACGGGCGGCTGAGGGGGCGTCGGCGCGGGCGGGGCGTCGTCCACGGTGATGCCGTAGTCCGTGGCCAGTCCCGCGAGCCCGCTCGCGTACCCCTGGCCGACGGCGCGGAACTTCCACACCCCGGCCCGCCGGTAGAGCTCGCCGCCGATCAGGGCCGTCTCCGGCCCGGCCTCGATGGCGAAGTGGGCCACCTCCGCCCCCGACACCGCGTCGAGCAGCCGCAGGTGGAGCCCGGGGACGTGCCCGAAGGTGCCGCCGTCGGCGGAGCCGCAGAGCACGACGCGCTCGACGTCCGGCTCCAGGGCCGCCAGGTCGACGTCAAGGGTGTCGGCGCCGGGCCGCTTGCCGACGTGGCGTACGGCGCCGGAGGCGTGCCGGGGCTGGTTGTAGAAGACGAAGTCGCCGTCGGAGCGGACCCGTCCGCCGCCGGCCAGCAGCAGCGCGGACGCGTCCACGTCGGGCACGCCCGGCCCGGGGGACCAGCCGAGCACGGCTCTGACGGAGGATGCCGCGACCGGCAGGTTGGCGCCTTTGCTCATTGTCGTCACGTCGGACAGTCTGCCCGGTGGAGCGCGCCGCGGGCGGCGGAACCCGGCGGGCGGCCCGGACCGCCGTACGGGGTCCGGGCCGCCGCCGGCACGGGCTCAGCCCACGCGCTCAGCCCACGGGCTCAGCCGCGGAAGGCCTCCGGGCGGACGGGCGAGGCCTCGGCCAGGGCGCGGGTCACCGCGTCGGCGCCCGCGCGCAGCCCGTAGACGGGGGTGGCGGGCTGCTGGCGCCAGGACTCGTCGATGCCGCCCGCGTCCACGGTGTCGAAGCCGAGTTCGTCGATCAGGGCGCGGACGGCCTTCTTCGCCGCCTCGTCGTCACCGGCGACGGGCAGGGCCATGCGGTCCGGGTGGCCGGCCGGGAGGGGCCGCTCCAGGATGTCGGCCGCGTAGGTGCCGTTGAAGGCCTTGATCACCGGGTGGCCCAGCCGGCGTTCGGTCCAGCGGCTCTCGGTGAGGCCCTCGTCCTCGACGGCGGCGATACGGCCGTCGCGCTCGCGGGGGTAGTAGTTGTTGGTGTCGATGACGGCGAAGCCCTCGGCGGCGCCGTCGAAGATCCCGGCCGGCAGGTCGGGGACGTTCTTGAAGGGGACGGTGACCACGACGATCTCGGCGCCCAGGGCGGCCTCCTCGACGGTGACGGGTGTGGCTCCGGTCTCCTCGGCGAGGGCGGTCAGGGTGTGGGGGCCGCGGGAGTTGGCGACGCGGACCTCGTGTCCGAGGGCGGTGAGCCGGCGGGTGAGGTTGCCGCCGATGTTGCCGGCGCCGATGATGCCGATCTTCATGAGCTCTCCAGTGCGTGCGGAGTCGGATGTCGCGTCCGTCGCAACCGCCGCCCGGGCCGCCGCATTCCGCCGCTCGGCGGACTCGGGGGCGCAGATCGCCCGTACGAGCGAAATCTCGCCATTTCCCGGACAAGGAGAACCCCTTGGCGGAGCCGGCACGTCTTCCGGGGCAGCCGGGGACCGTACCGGCACGTGATCACGGGGAAAGGTACCGACGATGCTCCAGCTCCCTGCCAAGCGCACCACGTCCGTCGCCCTCACGGCCGCCCTGGGTGCGGCCGCCCTCTCCTTCGCCCTCGCCGGCGGGACCTCGGCCACCGCCGCCGCCCCGCCGTCCGTCTCCGGCAGCCCGGAAGGGGCGTTCACCCGGATCGCCGACTTCTACGGCGCGTACATCGACGCGGTCTACGACGGCGACGGCCGCACCGCGGACCGGCTGCGCTCCTTCTACCTCTCCGAGTCCCTCCAGGCCGAGCTGCGGCAGTGGGAGGAGGCCAACCACGCGAACGGGGTGCTGCGCGCCCAGAACGTGCCGCTGAAGTGGAAGGTGACCTCCGTCGACAGCGGGATGGGCAAGACCAACGCCTCGGTCACGCTGACGTGGAGCGGCGACACCACCACCACCGTCCACGTGCAGGCCGACCTGCGGACCAAGAAGATCACCTCGATCCGGGACTGACCCCGCGCACGGCGGTGGGGCCCGCCGGACGGCGGGCCCCACCGGTGTCTCAGGCGCCGCTCGCCCCGAGCATGTCCTCGCGCTCCACGATCTTCACGCGCTCGCGGCCCTGCGGCTCGCCCAGCGCCTTCTCGGCGGCGTCGAGCGCGTACCAGCCCTCCCAGGTGGTGTAGCGGACCCGGCGCTCGGCGAGGAAGGCCTCGACCGCCTCGGGCTCGGGGGCGGCGGGGGTGAGCAGCCGGCCGTTGGCGTGGTCGTCGAGGAGGCTCGCGACGGTCTCGTTGGCGTCGCCCTTGGTGTGGCCGATCAGGCCGATGGGGCCGCGGCGGATCCAGCCGGTGACGTACGTCGAGGCCATGTGCGCGCCGGACTCGATGACGCGGCCGCCCTCGTCCGGCACGGTGCCCGACTCGACGTCCCAGGGGAGCTTGGGCAGTTCGTCGGAGAGGTAGCCGACGGCCCGGTAGACGGACTGGACGTCCCAGGTGGTGAACTCGCCGGTGCCCTTGACGTTGCCCGTGCCGTCGAGCTCGGTGCGCTCGGTGCGCAGGCCGACGACCTTGCCGTCCTCGCCGAGGATCTCGGCCGGGGACTCGAAGAAGTGCAGGAAGAGCTTGTGCGGGCGGTCGCCGGTGTCGCGGATCGCCCAGTTCTCCAGGGTCTTGGCGACCATGTCCGCCTGCTTGTTGGAGCGGCGGGTGGCGATCGAGCCCTCGTCGTAGTCGATGTCCTCGGGGTTGACGATCACCTCGATGTTGGGCGAGTGGTCGAGCTCGCGCAGCTCCATCGGGCTGAACTTCGCCTGCGCCGGGCCGCGGCGGCCGAAGACGTGGACCTCCAGGGCCTTGTTGGCCTTGAGGCCGTCGTAGACGTTCGGCGGGATCTCGGTCGGCAGCAGCTCGTCGGCGGTCTTGGCGAGGATGCGGGCGACGTCCAGGGCGACGTTGCCGACGCCGAGGACGGCGACCTTCTCGGCCTCCAGCGGCCAGGTGCGCGGCACGTCCGGGTGGCCGTCGTACCAGGAGACGAAGTCGGCGGCGCCGTACGAGCCGTCGAGCTCGATGCCCGGTATGCCGAGGGCGCGGTCGGCGGTGGCGCCGGTGGAGAAGATCACGGCGTCGTAGAAGGAGCGCAGCTCGTCGAGGGAGATGTCGCCGGGGTAGTCGACGTTGCCGAAGAGGCGGACCTGCGGCTTGTCGAGGACCTGGTGCAGGGCGGTGATGATGCCCTTGATGCGGGGGTGGTCGGGGGCGACCCCGTACCGGATCAGGCCGAAGGGCGCGGGCATGCGCTCGAAGACGTCGATGGAGACGCCGGGTTCGGCGGCCGCCTCGGACTTCAGCAGCGCGTCGGCCGCGTAGATACCGGCGGGGCCGGCGCCGACGATTGCTACCCGCAGGGGGCGAGGCATGACAGGGTCCCTTCGACCGACAATCGGACTGATCAAGGAAACCCTAAACTAAGGCCACCCTAACCCCATACCCGCCTCTTGTTTATGGCCTCATAAGCCCACCTTATGACTTCCCCAAGCCCGCCTTCTGCTTGGCGGCCGCCGCCGCCCTGGCCCCCGGGGCGGCGGCTCCCCCGGCTCAGCCCTCGTACTCGGTGAGGTCGATGCCGTACAGGGCGACGGGGGCTCCCGTGGCGGGGTCGACGGTGTCGCCGTCATGCGCCATGCCGAGCTTGCGGATCACGTTGGCGGACTCCTCGTTGCCGACCCGGTTGACGGCGACGACCCGGTCGAGGCCGCGGTCCTGGAGGGCGAACTCCAGGCTGGCCTGGGCCGCTTCGGAGGCGTAGCCCTGGCCCCAGAAGGGCCGGCCGAGGCGCCATTCGACCCGCACCTGGTGCCGCGTCTCGGGCAGGTCGTCGGCGGCGGACAGGCCGACGGCGCCGATCAGCTCACCGGAGGCGAGGAGCTCGACCGCGAAGACGCCGAAGCCCTCGTCGTCCCACTCCTCCTCCCAGAGCTCGATGGCCTCGGCGGTCCCGTCCAGGTCGAGCACGGAACCGTCGCCGATCCAGCGCATCACGTCGGGGTCCGAGGTGATCTCCGCGAGGGGGACGAGGTCGTCGTCGGTCCAGCGGCGGAGGAGGAGGCGGGGGGTGCGGATCTCGGTCATGCCCCACATCCTGCCGAACCCGGCCCGACCAGGGGTAATCGGGGCGGTACCGGGGCGGGCGGTGCCGGGGCGGGCAGTGCCGGGGCGGGGCGGGCGGGCGGGCGGGGTCAGGCGACGGTGATCTGGTCCAGCTTCGCGCGCAGGTAGGCGTGCGAGTCGACCGGATCGTGCGCCACCCGGCCGACCGGGGCGGGCAGCGGCTCGACGCGGGTGTGGGCGTCGCACTCGTAGAAGTAGACCAGCGAGACCAGTTCCTCCGCCGGGGCGTGCGCGGGCGGCGGCAGGACCCGGTGGCGGCCCGCCCGCCAGCGGTCGCCGGTCCAGCGGGCCAGGAGGTCGCCGATGTTGACGGTGAGCGCCCCCGGGTCCCAGGGGGCGTCCTGCCAGCCGTCGGCGTCGGTGTGGATCTGGAGGCCGCCCGCGCCCTGCTCGCGGTCCAGGACGGTGACCGTGCCGAAGTCCGTGTGCGGCCCGATGCGGAACTGTCCGGGCAGGGGCTCCCCCACGCTGCGGGTGCCGGGGTACCAGTTGAGGTTGAACCCCCAGGTGGGGTGGCCGGTGTGGCGGGTGAAGTGGTCCTCGGGCAGGGTCAGGGCCACCGCGAGCAGCTCCAGCAGCTCGTCGGAGAGGGCGCGCATCGCCGTCAGGTACGCGGTCACGGGCGCGCGCAGACCCGGCACTTCGGCGGGCCAGGTGTTCGGCCGGAACCATTCGGCGTCCACCGAGGGCACGCCGGTGGGTTCCTCGGCCGCGAAGGACCAGGACTCCTTGAGGTCGGGCGGCGAGGCCGTCCCCTCGGCGTACGCGTTGGCCTCGGCGCCGGGGCCGAGCCAGCCGCGTCCGCCCACGCTGACCGCGTACGGCCGCTTCGCCTCGGGCGGCAGCCGGAAGAAGGAGCGCGCCGCCTCCCTGATCCGGGCGGGCAGGGACGGGTCCACCCCGTGCCCGGTGACCAGCAGGAACCCGGCCGTCTGGAGGGCCTCGTCCACCCGGCCCGCGATCCGGGCGCGCTCGGCGGGGCCGCCTGAACGCCACCCCGCGAGATCGATGACGGGGACCTGGGACTTCGCCATGGGGACCTGCCTTCCACCGGGGGGACCGGGACGAGCGTAGGGCTTCGGGGGCGTCCGGGGCCGCCGCACGGCGGAAAGTGCCCTGGAAAGGGTCCCGCCCGGGGGCCGGTGGCGCCCTACTCCGGGAGCTCGGTGCCGCAGTGGGCGCAGTGGTACGGCGACGGGTCCTCGGCCAGGCGCCCGCAGGCGGGGCAGACCCGGTGGAGCAGGCAGGCCGGTTCGCCGCCCTCGGCGGGCGGCGCGGGGCGCGGCGCGTCGGGGTCCGGGGCCCCGGAGGGCCTGGGGTGCGTGGTCATGCCTGCCGCTCCTTCGCTGCCGCCGGGGGCCGTCGGCCCCGCCCCGGTCCGCATCCGCATCCGCATCCGCATCACGGGCGCATACCCCCGGCGCCCGGCCGCACACGGATGGTCGATACAGTCATGTCCGGAACGCGACGGCCGCACACACCCCGGCCGCGCGGCCCGCCGTCCGGTCGACCACCAGGGCGGGCGGGGCCGCCCGCCCCCCTCCTGCCCCGGCCCCGCACCGAAATCCCGCTCCCGCATGCCTGCTCCCACCCGTATCCCCACCGTTCCCGGCGCCCCGCCCCGGCCCAGCGCCGTGGCCGCCTTCCACAGCGTCAGCGCCGCCACGACGGTGCTGCTGGCCCTCGTCGCCATCGGCGCGGCGATCCACGAGCCGGTGCTGATACCGCCGCTCGCCGCCAGCGCCGCGCTGGTGCACAGCGCCCCCACCCTGCCCCTGGCCCAGCCGCGCGGGGTGATCATCGGCCATATGATCGGCGCGGCCTGCGGCTACGCCGTGCTGGCGGCCGCGGGCGGGTCGGCCTGGGCGGCGGCCGTGGCGGCCGGGCTCACGCTGGCCCTGCTGACCCTCGCCCGCACCCCGCACTCCCCCGCCGTGGCCACGGCCGTGGTGACCGTGCTCCAGGCCCCGGCCCCCGGCCGCTTCGTCCCGCTGCTCTTCGGCTCGACCGTGCTCCTGGTGCTCACCGGATACGCCGGGTCCCGCATCCGCCGCACCGCCCCGAGGTACCCCGCCTACTGGTGGTGATGACCCGCTGGCGCGCCTGCGCCGCACCGAGGGGGCCCGGGCGCTACTCCTAGTCCGTGGAGATTTCGACGAAGGACGTGTTCGGGGCCCCCTGCTGGGTGAGTCTGATGGCCCGCGACCTGGAGGCCTCCCAGCGCTTCTACGGGGCGGTCGCGGGGTGGACGTTCCGGCCGGCCCGGCTCGGCTCGGCCTTCTCCGTGGCGGTGCTGGACGGCGTACCGGTCGCGGGGATCGGGGCGCTGGCCGGGGACCTGGCCGTGGCGGTGGCGTGGACCCCGTACTTCGCCGTCGACGACGTCGACGTGGCGGCGGCCCGGATCCGCGAGCGCGTGGGCACGGTGGCGGTGGGCCCGGTCTCCTTCCCCGGCGGCGGCCGGGCGGCGCTGGTCGCCGACCCGGACGGGGCGGTGTTCGGGATCTGGCAGGGCCCGGTCTCCGCGGGCTGGCGCGTGGGGCGGGGCTCCTCCCCCGCCTGGCTGGAGCTGCGCACCCGCAACGCCTTCGACGCGGCCCTGTTCTACGGGGAGGTCCTGGAGTGGGCCACGGGCCGCGCCGGCTGCTGCGAGGTCTCGTACGAGGAGGAGCAGGTCGTCCTGCGACAGGGCGGGGAGCCGGTCGCGCGGCTGGACAGCGGGCCGGTGGAGGTCGGGGCCTACACCCCGCACACCCGGCCGCGCTGGCACGTCCACTTCCGGGTCCCGGAGCTCGACCCGGCCGTCGAGGCGGCCCTCGACCTCGGCGGGCGGACGGTCTCGGTGGTCACCTCGGACGGCCGGGAGCGCTCGATCATGCTGCGCGACCCGGACGGGGCCCTGTTCACCCTCACCGAGCGGATCGGCGAGGCCGGGGAGGAGGGCGCGGACTGAACCGCGGTCGGCTCAGCCGAGGAACGACAGGCGCACCTGACGCTCCGGATTGTCGGCGTTCGTGTCGACCAGGCAGACCGACTGCCAGGTGCCGAGCTGGAGACGGCCCCCGACGACCGGCAGCGTGGCGTGCGGGGGGACGAAGGCCGGCAGGACGTGGTCGCGGCCGTGCCCCGGGGAGCCGTGCCGGTGCTGCCAGCGGTCGTCGGCGGGGAGCAGGGTGCGCAGGGCGCCGAGCAGGTCGTCGTCGCTGCCGGCGCCCGTCTCGATCACGGCGATGCCGGCGGTGGCGTGGGGGACGAAGACGTTGAGGAGGCCGTCGCGGCCGGCCGCGGCCTCGGCGAGGAAGCGCTCGCAGTGGCGGGTCAGGTCGGTGACGGTCTCGGCGCGGCCGGTCGTCAGGTCGAGGACCCGGGTGGTGAATCGGTCGGACATACGGGCCATGATCGCGCACCGGGCCACGGTTGCGCCGAGCGCTCGCCGCCGTACGGGCGGGTTGGGACACTGGCGGCGTGAGGTGGTGCCGATGGACCCCGTGGCCGCGCTGGACCGGATCGCCTTCCTGCTGGAGCGGGCGCAGGCCCCCACCTACCGGGTCCGGGCCTTCCGTACGGCGGCCTCGGCACTGACCCGGATGGGTGCGGCGGAGACGGCGGAGCGGGCTGCCGCCGGAACGCTGGAGGCCGTCAGGGGGATCGGGCCGAAGACGGCCGCGGTGGTGCGCGAGGCGCTGCTCGGGGAGGTTCCGGGGTACCTGCGGGGGCTGGAGGACGAGGCCGCGGCGATGCCCGCCGGGCCCCCGCCCTCCCCGGCCGCCCTGGCGCTGCGCGCGGCCCTGCGGGGCGACTGCCACCTGCACTCGGACTGGTCGGACGGCGGGAGCCCGATCGAGGCGATGGGCCGGGCCGCCGCCGGGCTCGGGCACGAGTGGGCGGTGCTCACGGACCATTCGCCGAGCCTGAAGGTCGCGCGGGGCCTGTCGCCGGAGCGGCTGCGGGAGCAGCTGGAGGTGGTGGCGGAGCTGAACGCGGGGTGGGCGCCGTTCCGGCTGCTCACCGGGATCGAGTGCGACATCCTTCCGGACGGTTCGCTCGACCAGGAGCCGGAGCTGCTGGAGCGGCTCGACCTGGTCGTGGGTTCGGTGCACTCCAAGCTGCGGATGGAGGCCCCGGCGATGACCCGGCGGCTGCTGGCGGCGGTGCGCAACCCGCTGATGGACGTCCTCGGGCACTGCACGGGCCGGCTGGTGACCGGGCGCACCCGGCCGGAGTCCGCCTTCGACGCCGGGGCCGTCTTCGCGGCCTGCGCGGAGTCGGGGACGGCGGTGGAGATCAACAGCCGCCCCGAACGCCTGGACCCGCCGCGCCGGCTGCTGCGCCTGGCGGTCGGGGCGGGGGTCCTCTTCGCCGTCGACACCGACGCCCACGCCCCGGGCCAGCTGGACTGGCAGATCCTGGGCTGCGGCCGGGCGGCGGAGTGCGGGGTCCCGCCGGAGCGGGTGGTCAACACCTGGCCGGCCGAGGACCTGCTGGCCTGGACGCGCACCCGGCGGGTGCCGGGCTAGGGGTGTCTGATCGCCGGATCAGGCCGGGCCGGCGGCCCCGTCACCAGGCCGCGGCATGGCCGGCGCTGCGCGCCAGGAGCAGCAGGACGTCCGCTCCCGCCACCGCCAGCACCCCGAGGAACGGGATCCGGCCCGGGGCCCGGGACGTGCCCAGGAGCAGGGCGCCCGTAAGGGTCAGGAGGGGCCAGCCGTACGGGGTCACGTGCCCCGGCGGGCCCAGGACCAGGAGGGCCGCCGAACCGAGGACGAGCAGCGCGGCCACCGTGGCCGCCCGGCGGGCGCCGAGCCGCTGCGGGAGGCCGCGCACGCCGGCGGCGAGGTCGTCGGCGATGTCGGGCAGGACGTTGGCGAAGTGGGCGCCCGCGCCGAGCAGCGCGGCGGCGCCGGTCAGCCAGGGCGGCGGCCAGGGCGCGCCGGGCAGCCCGAGGGTGACGAAGGCGGGGAGGAGGCCGAAGGCGACGGCGTACGGGAGCCAGGACGCGGCCGTCGCCTTGAGCCGCAGGTTGTACGCCCAGGCGGCCGCGACCCCGGCGAGGTGCGCGGCGCCGGCCGCCGGGCCCGGGGCCAGCGACAGCGGGACGCACAGGGCCAGGGCCGTGAGGGCGGCGGCGGTCCCGGCGGCGGCCGGGACCCCGCCCGTGGCCAGGGGTTTGTCGCGGCGGCCGGCGGCCCGGTCGCGCGTCAGGTCGACGCGGTCGTTGCACCAGCCCACCGAGAGCTGCCCCGCCGCCACGGCCGCCGCCGTGAGGGCGGTCCCGGCGGTCCCGCGTCCGGCGGCGGCCGCCAGGACGGCGGCGAACAGGGTGACGGCGGCGGCCGGGAGGGGGTGGCAGGCCCGCAGCAGGCCGCCCACCGGGGCCGTCGGGAGGGGGAAGGCGGGCGAGGGGGCGGGCACGGCGTCACGCTACGCCGTGACGGCACGTTGGATTCACGCCTTTCGCGCGCTTCACCCCGGTTCGCCCGGTTCTTCCCTATGTTGGGCCAATGACCCGAGTCCTGTCGGTGCGCAGCGTGTTCCCGCCCCACCTCTATCCGCAGGATCGGATCACGCGGGCGCTGGTCGGGTGCCTGCCGCCCGGCTCGGACGCCGACGCCGCCCTGCTGCGCCGGGTGCACGCCTCGGTGCGGGTCGGCTCCCGCCACCTCGCCCAGCCGCTGGAACGTTACGGCCCGGACGCCGACTTCGGCACCACCAACGCCCTCTTCCTCCGCACCGCCCTGGAACTCGGCGCCGAGGCCGTCGAAGGCGCCCTCGCCGGGGCCGGACTGACGGGGCCGGACATCGGGCTGGTGGTGTCGACGACCGTCACCGGGCTCGCCACCCCGTCCCTGGAGGCCCGGCTCGCGGTCCGGACCGGGCTGCGGCCCGGCGTGCGGCGCGTCCCGCTCTTCGGGCTGGGCTGCGCGGCGGGCGCCGCCGGGCTGGGGATGCTGCACGAACAGCTCGCCGGGCGCCCCGGGCAGGCCGCGCTGCTGCTGTCCGTGGAGCTGTGCTCGCTGACCCTCCAGCCCTCCGACACCTCGATGGCGAACCTGGTGGCGGGGGCCCTCTTCGGTGACGGGGCCGGGGCCCTGGTCGCGGTGGGGGCCGGGCACCCCCTGCACGAAGGCTCCGGCGGCCCGTCGGTGGTCGACGCGCGCGGCCGCCTCTACCCGGGCACGGAGCACCTCCTCGGCTGGGACATCGGCCACTGGGGGCTGCGCATGGTGCTGGGCCGGGAACTGCCCGAGCTGGTGGGGCTGCACGTGGTGGAGGAGGTCGAGTCCTTCCTGGCCGGGCACGACCTCAAGCCTTCCGACGTCGACGTCTGGATCTGCCATCCGGGCGGCCCGAAGATCCTCGACGTGCTGGCCGGCTCCCTGGGCCTGCCCGGGCACGCCCTCGCGGCGAGCCGCCGGTCGCTGGCCGCCGTGGGGAACCTGTCCTCCGCGTCCGTCCTGCACATCCTCGGCGCCGTCCAGGCCGCCGGGCCGCCCGCGCCCGGATCGGTGGGGCTGATGCTCGCCTTCGGTCCGGGTTTCGCCTCCGAACTCGTCCTGCTGCGCTGGTGAGGTGCCCATGCCGCTGTTCCCGTCGATCCCCTCGACCCCACTGACCTGGTACTTCCTCCTCCTCGCCCTGGTCGTCGCCGAGCGGCTGGCCGAGCTGGCCACGGCCCGGCGCAACGCCGCCTGGAGCCTGGCGCGCGGCGGCCGGGAGTACGGCCGCAGCCACTACCCGGCCATGGTCGCCCTGCACGCCGCCCTGCTGGCGGGCTGCGCGGCGGAGGCCGTGCACCGGCCGTTCCTGCCCGCGCTCGGCTGGCCCGCGCTCGGCGTGCTGGTGGCGGCGCAGGTGCTGCGCTGGTGGTGCGTGCTGTCCCTGGGGCCGCGCTGGAACACCCGGGTCATCGTGGTGCCCGGGCTGCCCCTGGTGGCCTCGGGGCCGTACCGGCTGCTGAGGCACCCCAACTACGCGGCGGTGGTGCTGGAGGGGCTGGCGCTGCCGCTGGTGCACACCGCGTGGGTGACGGCGCTGGCCTTCACCGTGCTCAACGCCGTGCTGCTGCGGGTGCGGATCCGCTGTGAGAACTCCGCGCTCACCTACGCCCGTACGGCCGATCCGCTGCTGGGCCTGGTGCGGTGATCGACCTGCTCGTGGCGGGCGGCGGCCCGGCCGGGCTGGCGACCGCGATCCACGCGGCGCTGGCCGGGCTGGAGGCGGTGGTCCTGGAGCCGCGTCCGACGCCGGTCGACAAGGCCTGCGGGGAGGGGCTGATGCCGGGCGCCGTCCGCCGGTTCGAGGAGCTGGGGGTGGTGGTGACGGGGCGTCCGTTCCACGGCATCGGCTATGTGGACGGGGTGACGGGGCTGCGCGCGGAGGGGCTCTTCCGCGCGGGCCCCGGACGCGGGTGCCGCCGTACGGACCTCCAGGCGGCGCTCGCCGACCGTGCGGCGGCGCTCGGGGTACGGGTGCTGGCGCGGCGCGTCGGGGAGGTCCGCCAGGACGGGCGGCGGGTGTGCGCGGCCGGGCTGACGGCCCGTTACCTGGTGGCGGCGGACGGGCTGCACTCGCCGGTGCGGCGGGGGCTGGGCCTGGGGGTGCCGGCCGCGCCGGGGCGGCCGGCCCGGTACGGACTGCGCCGGCACTACGCGGTGGCCCCGTGGAGCGACCTGGTCGAGGTGTACTGGGCGCCGGGCGCGGAGGCGTACGTGACCCCGCTGGCGGCGGACCGGATCGGGGTGGCGGTGCTGACGTCGGAGCAGGCGCCGTTCGACGTGCAGCTGGCCCGCTTCCCGCTGCTGGCGGCCCGCCTTCCGCCGCCGCCCGACCGGGGCGGGGTGCGCGGCGCCGGGCCGCTGCGCCAGCGGGCGCGGACCCGGGTGGCGGGGCGGGTGCTGTTCGTGGGGGACGCGGCGGGGTACGTGGACGCGCTGACCGGGGAGGGGCTGACCCTGGCGGTCTCGGCGGCGGGGGAACTCGTACGGTGCGTGCGCGCGGGCCGCCCGCAGGAGTACGAGCGGGCCTGGCGGAAACTGTCGCGCACCTACCGAACCCTGACCTCGTCCCTGCTGTGGGCCCGCCGCCGGACGCCGCTGGCAGGCCGGATCGTCCCACTGGCGGCCCGGCTGCCGGGGGTGTTCACGGGGGCGGTGAACCTCCTGGCCCGGTGAGCCCCCTCCCGACCACGGCCGCCCGGCGGGCGGAGCCAGCCCGCCGGGCGGCCGGCGGGCGGGGCGGGTGCGCCGGCGCCGGGGGCGAGGCGAGCGGGCCGGGTGCGCAGCGAGGCGGGCCGGGTCGGGCGGCTGCGCGGCGGGCGGGGCCGACGGCGAGGCGGGCCGGGCCGGACGCGCGGCGGGCACCGCAGGTGCGCGGGCGAGGCGGGTCAGGTGCGCGGCGCGGCGGGCCGGGCCGGGCAATGCGTGGCGGGCGGGCCGGGCCAAGTGGCGCAGCGAGCCGGGCCGGGCGGGTGCGTGGCGGGCGGGCCAGGCCGAGTGGCGCACCGTGCCGGGCCTGGCGGGCGGGCCGGACCGAGTGGCGCAGTGAGGCTGGCGGGCGTGCTGCGAGGCGGGGCGGCTGGGCGCGCAGCGAGCCGGGCCGAGCCAGGTGGGTGCGTGGCGGGCGGGCCGGGGCTGGTGGCGCGGCGGGCGGGTCGGGTGCGCAGCGGGCCGGGCTGCGTGCGCTGCGAGGCTGGCGGGCGCGCGGCGAGCCGGGCCGGGCTGGGCGCGCAGCGGGCGAGGCGGGCTAGGCCGGGCGCGCGGCGAGGCAGGCCGCGCGGCGACGCGAGTCGGGTGCGCGGCGAGGCGAGCAGGCCTGCCGCGCGGCGAGGCGGGGCGGGGCGGCTGGGCGCGCGACGAGCCAGGCCGGGACGGGCGGGTACGTGGCGGGCGGGGCGGGTGCGGGGCGGGGGCGGCACCGGCTGTGGCGTTGCCGACGCGCCGGGCGGGCGGGAGCGTGGGGGCGGGCGAGCGCCGGGACGCTGGGTGGTCGTGGTGCCGGGCGTCTGGGCCCACTCGGGCAAGGGGTACCGAGGGGGAAGCCCCCGGTCGCTCGTGGGCGGCCGGGGGCTTCCGGGGTGGGGGTCAGGCTTCTTCGTCGGTGCGGGGGCGGTGCGGACGGTAGGCCAGTGCGACCCCGGCCAGGACCGCCGCCGCGCCGGCGCCGAGCACCGCCGCGACCCCGGCCCACGGGTACGGCGCGCCGAGGGTGCCTTCGAGGGGGTTGAAGAACGCGACCCCGCCGACGATGTGCAGCGCGACCACGGCCAGCGCGGCCACCGCCGCCCCCCGCCACACCGCCGGGGTGTCCCGGACGGCGAGCAGGGCGCCCAGCGGCAGGCAGAGCAGGGCCACCGCCAGGGGCACCAGCCGGCCGGGGTCGGGCGGCTGCGCCAGGTCCCCGGGCAGGTGCAGCACCCCGCAGAACAGCAGGGCGGCGGCCGTCGGCCAGCGCAGCGCATGCCCCAGCACTCCCCCGCGCCGGGCCGCACGGACCGCTATGGCGTCGGCCTCGTGCGCGGCCCCGGCGGATACGGGGCGGGTGGGTACGGGGCGGGTGGGTGCGGGACGGGCCGCGCGGGCCGGCGGCATCAACAGAACTTTTTTGGCATATGCCGCATATTCGGCGCTGGTGCGAGCAGGC
>NZ_JBEPFL010000049.1:0-51106 GCF_040301925.1 Streptomyces sp. NPDC000075 | reverse complement strand
CCGGACGTCAGTCCGCGGCGCCCGCCGGGGCGGTCACGCGCGCGGCCGCCTCCTCGCGGGCCGCGGCCGCCGCCTTCTTCATGCGGGCGCGCACCACCAGCGTCACGGCCAGCCCCAGCAGCAGGGCCGCCACCAGGGCCAGCCAGGAGAACCGCTTCAGCCACGGCTCGGCGACGATGCCGACCGTGTAGATGACCGCGGTGGTACCGCCGGCCCAGAGGATGCCGCCGAGCACGTTGGCGATCAGGAACCGCCAGTACGGCATGCGCAGCACGCCCGCGAGCGGCCCGGCGAAGATCCGCAGCAGGGCCACGAACCGGCCGAAGAAGACGGCCCACATGCCCCACCGGTCGAACGACCGCTCCGCGACCGCCACCTGTTCCGGCCCGAAGTGCTTCGGGAAGCGCCGGCCCAGCTTCTCCAGCAGCGGCTTGCCGCCGCGGCGCCCGATCGCGTACCCGATGGAGTCGCCGACGATCGCGCCCGCGATCGCGCAGAGGCCCAGGACCACGGGGTCGATGTGCCCCTGCTGCGAGGCCAGCAGTGCGGCGCTCACGAGGATGATCTCCCCCGGCAGCGGGATGCCCAGGCTCTCCAGTCCGATGACCAGACCCACCAGGAGATAGACACTGATCGCCGGAATCGTCTCCAGCCATTCCTGGACGTGCACCGGTTCGCCCTCCCTCGTCGTCACCGGCGCGCCCGGGGGACACGCCGAACGAGCAGCCTATCCGCTCCCCGTGACGGCCCCCGCCCGCAGCACGGGTTCCCGGGGCGAACGACCGGCGAACACCTCCCGACGCGCGCAGCCGCGCGGCGGCGGCGGGCCACCGGGCCGTCAGGCGGATCAGGCGGATCAGGCGTTGGGGCGCAGCGTCCAGACGACGGTCATCTCGCCCGTCACGGCCTCGTCCTCGCGCTGGATGGCGATGGTGACGGGGAACTCGGGGCGGCCGCCCGCGTCGAGCTCGGCGACGACCTCGGAGGCCGGGCGGCCGAGGGTGGCGGTGGCCGTGACGACGCCCTTGGCGAGCTTCTTGTAGCCGATCTCGGCCTTGACGGCCAGCGGCACCGCGCGCGACAGCTGGTCGCCGAAGGCGGCCAGGACGATCGCGCCGCTGGCGGACTCGGCCAGGGTGAACATCGCGCCGGCGTGCGGGCCGCCGACGTGGTTGTGGAAGTCGGGCTGGTCCGGGAGGCGGACGACGGCGCGCTCCGGAGTGGTCTCCAGGAACTGGAGGTTGAGGGTGCGGGCCATCGGCACGGTCTGGGCGAGCAGTTCGCCCACGTTCATCTGTTCTGCGCTCATGGCACGCGATGTTACCCACGAGTAGATGAACTTGGCCAGAGTCCGCGAGGGGGCGGACGTGGCTCCCGCAGGCCTCTCCCACTATCGTTACCGGCCATGTGGCCAGGACAGCAGCAGCCGCCCGGGGGACAGCAGGGCCCCCAGGACGCGCAACAGAACCCGTACCAGCAGCAGCCGGGACAGCCGAACCCGTACCAGCAGCAGCCCCAGCCGGGATTCGGTCAGCAGCAGCCCGGCTACGGCTACCCGCAGGCGGGCGGTTACCAGACCCCGCCGCCGGTCCAGCCGTGGGGCCAGACCGGCCCGCAGCAGCCCCCCGCCCAGCCGCCGTCGGGCGGGAGCCCGTTCGCGACGAAGACGGTGGCCATCGTGGCGGCCTCGGCGGTCGTCGTGACCGCGGCCGTGACCGCGGCCTTCGTCCTGACCCGGGACGACAAGGGGAGCAACCAGGCGAGCAACAAGCCGGCGGCCGCCTCCTCCGCCCCCGCGACCTCCGCCGCCCCGCCCGCGCCGGCCGCCCCGAGCGGCAACCCGCGCGGCGGCAACGACGTGAAGCCGGTCATCCCGGGCTGGAAGGTGGTCATCAACCCCTTGCACGGCACCGCCTTCGACGTCCCGCCGGAGTGGAACGTGGCGAGCTCCGGAGTCATCGCCGGCTTCGAGGACTCCAAGAAGGGCGACGGCTCCCCCCTCGTCACCTTCTCCGCGCCCGCCTTCCTCAAGGAGGACTGGTGCAAGGTGGACTCCAACAAGGACGGCAAGGAGGAGAGCACCGGGCTGGCCGGCACCGGCACCAAGGGCGGCCAGGGCGGCAAGGACACCGCCGGGCTCGCGCACAGCGAGGCGGGCACCTGGGTGTACGCCGCCTACTCGCAGAAGCTGCCGCTGGACCGGGTCAAGATCTCCGAGTCCAAGGAGTTCACCACCCTCTCCGGCCTGAAGGGGCACTACGCGACGGCGACGGTGAGCGACATCCCCAAGGAGAACAAGTGCTCCTCCGACGGCAAGAGCATCGCCTTCAGCTTCCGCAACGCCAAGGGTGACTTCGCCAGCTGGGTCATGTGGGCCGCCGCCGGAGTCCCCGGCGAGGTCGACCAGGCCACGGAGGAGAAGATCATGAGCTCGGTCCGCCTCGCCGGCAACTGACCTCGACCAGTACTCCACCCGCCCCGGGCCGATTATCCGTTTTCCGCTTATTCGTTTGGATTCTCGGCCCGGGACAGGGATAGTCCCCGGGTGAGCTCTCCCCCCACCGCCACCCCCGCCTCACGCCGCCTCCCCTCCTGGGCCGGCCGCAACTACACCCTCCTGACCGGTGCCGCGGTCGTGACGAACCTCGGCAGCCACGGAGCACTCATCGCCTCCGCCTTCGCCGTCATGGACGCGGGCGGCTCCGGCGGCGACGTCGGCCTCGTCGCGGCCGCCCGCACGCTGCCCCTCGTCCTCTTCCTGCTCGTGGGCGGCGCCCTCGCCGACCGGCTCCCGCGCCACCGCGTGATGGTCGCGGCCAACGCCCTCAACTGCGTCTCCCAGGCCGTCTTCGCCGTGCTGGTCCTCACCGGCGAGCCCCGGCTGTGGCAGATGATGCTGCTCACCGCGCTCTGCGGCACCGGGACCGCCTTCTTCAACCCGGCCGCCGAGGGCATGCTGCTCTCCAGCGTCTCGGGCGAGCACTCCAACCGTGCCTTCGCCCTCTTCCGGATGGCCATGAACGGTGCGGGCATCGGCGGCGCGGCACTCGGCGGCGCCCTGATCGCCGCCATCGGCCCCGGCTGGGTGCTGGCCGTGGACGCGGCCGCCTTCGCGGTCGCGGGCGCCCTGCGGGCGTTCCTCGATGTCGGCCCCACCGCCGAACGGGCGCCCGGCGGGGGCCTGCTGGCCGACCTGCGCGAGGGCTGGGTGGAGTTCCGCACCCGGACCTGGCTGTGGAGCATCGTGCTCCAGTTCTCCGTCGTGGTCGCCGTCGTCGGAGCCGCCGAGGCGGTGTACGGGCCCCTCGTCGCCCGCGACCGGCTGGGCGGGCCCGCCCCCTGGGGCATGGCCCTGGCCTTCTTCGGCGTGGGCACCATCGCCGGGGCCGTCCTGATGATGCTGTGGAAACCGCGCCGCCTGCTGCTGGTCGGCACCCTGTGCGTCTTCCCGCTCGCGCTGCCGTCGGCGGGACTCGCGGTCCCGCTGCCCACCTGGGGGCTGTGCGCGGTGATGTTCGCCAGCGGCGCCGCCATCGAGGTGTTCGGCGTGAACTGGATGACGACGATGCACCAGGAGATCCCGGAGGAGAAGTTCTCCCGGGTCTCCGCCTACGACTGGTTCGGCTCGGTCTCCATGCTGCCCCTGGCCACCGCCCTGGCCGGCCCGGCCGAGAGCGTCTTCGGCCGCACCCCGGCCCTGTGGGGATGCGCGGCCCTGGTGATCGTCCCCACGGCCCTGGTCCTCCTGGTCCCGGAGGTACGCCACATCACCCGCAAACCGGTCCCCGGGAAAACCGCCGCGGCCCACGCTCCCGCACCCGATTCCAGCCGCGCCGGCGTGTGACGCGCCGGGGGCGGAGCCCCCCCCGGCACCGTCACCCCAGACTGAACGCGCCCTCCGGCGGCTCGGGCGAGGCCACGGCGTCGGCGTCCGCCACCGCCCGGGCCCCCCGCATGAACCGCGCGAGCCCCTCCCCGGACTCCACCCGCGCGGGAAACGCGTCACCCGCGCAGCGCCGGGCCAGCGCGGCCACCGGGAGCGGCGCGTCGGACGCCAGCAGCACCGCGTTGCCGAAGCGCCGCCCGCGCAGCACCCCCGGCTCGGCGATCAGCGCGAGCTCCGCGAACGCGGCGGCGAAGTTGGCCAGCTGGGCCTTCAGGAAGGCGAACGGCGCCCCGTCGGCCAGGTTCGCCGCGTAGAGCCCGCCGGGCCGCAGCACCCGGGCCGCCTCCCGCGCGTACTCCACCGAGGTCAGCTGGGCCGGCACCCGGGAACCGCCGAACACGTCGGCCACCAGGACGTCCGCACTCGCCCCCGGGGCCCGCTCCAGCCAGGCCCGGGCGTCGGCGGCGTGCACCTCGATCCGCGCCCCGGCGGCCAGCGGCAGGTGCTCCGCCACCAGGTCCACCAGGGCCGCGTCGAACTCGACCACGGTCTGCCGGGAGCCCGGCCGGGCCTCGGCGGCGTAGCGGGGCAGGGTCAGCGCGCCGCCGCCCAGGTGCAGCAGGTCCAGGGCCGCCCCCGGCTCGGCCGCGCAGTCCAGGACGTGCGCGAGGCGGCGTACGTACTCGAACTCCAGGTGCCCGGGCTCGTCGAGGTCGACGTAGGACTGCGGGGCCCCGTCCACGGTGAGCAGCCAGGCCCGGTCCCGGTCCACGTCCGGCATCAGCTTGGCGGTGCCCTGGCCCACTTCCCGGATCACCGGGATCTGTTCGTCGCTCACCCCACCATTGTCGGGCCCGCCGCCCCCGGAACCGGCCCGCTCAGGCCCCCGACCAGACGGCGGCCGCCTCGGCCACGTGCGCGGCGGCCTGGGCCAGCCCCGCCCGCGCCGCGGGGGCCCGCCGGGCGGGGTCGAGCAGGTTGCGGCCGAAGGCCTTGCGGGCCTCCGGGGACGAGTTGATCAGCAGCACCCGCGCCCCCTCGGCCCGCAGCCGCTCGGCCTGCCGGACGGGAGACGGGAGCCGCCCCACGCCGATGGGCAGCGGGGCGAGGATCACCACGCGCCGGTAGCCGGCCGCCAGGTCGGCGTTGACCGCGGAGCGGAACCCGCCGTCCACGTACCGGCGGCCGCCGATGGTGACGGGCGGCCACACCCCGGGCACGGCGCAGCTCGCCGCGACGGCGTCCACCAGCCCGGCCCCGCCCTCCCGGTCGAAGGGGACGCCCTCGCCGGTCAGCGCGTCGACGGCGGTGACGACCAGGCGCCGCTCGGGCCACTCGTGCGAGACGAGCCGGGCCGCCAGGACCTCGCGCCGCTCCGCCTCGGCGGGGGTGTCGGCGGCGAGGGCCATGGCGCCGACCCGTCTGCGGTACTCGGCGGCGTCGCGCGAGCGGAGCATGGCGAAGGCGTACCGGGCGATGAGGCCCGCGCCGAACTTCGCCGTCATCTCCCCGGCGGGGTCGGCGAGCTGGCGCTCGTACAGCTCGCGCGGGGTGAGCAGCCCGGAGGCGAGCTGGGCGCCGACCACCGAGCCGGCGGAGGTGCCGACGACGAGGTCGGCGCCGCTGAGGTCCACTCCGGCACGGGCGAGCCCGTAGAGGATCCCGGACTCCCAGCCGACGCCGGTGAGCCCGCCGCCGCCGAGCACCAGTGCCGTCTCGCGTACCGTCCCGCCGCTCATCCCCGCCCGCCCCTCGCTCCGCCCGCAGGCGCCGCCCGTGTGGTGACGGCAGTCTGGCAAAGCCGGACCGCCGCCGCCACGGCCGGGGCTACCCGAGGACCTCGGTCACCGTCCCCGCGCCGACGGTGCGCCCGCCCTCGCGGACGGCGAAGCCGAGCCCCGCCTCCAGGGGCACGTCCCGGCCCAGCTCGACGGTCATGGTCACCGTCTCACCGGGGCGGGCCACCCCGGCCTCGCCCAGGTCCACGTCGCCGACCACGTCGGCGGTGCGGATGTAGAACTGCGGCCGGTAGCCGGAGGACAGGGCCGTCGTACGGCCGCCCTCGCGCCCGGAGAGCACGTACACCCGCGCGGTGAAGCGCCGGCGCGGCGCCACGCTGCCGGGCGCCGCGACCACGTGCCCGCGGCGCACGCCGTCCCGGTGCACCCCGCGCAGCAGCAGCGCGACGTTGTCCCCCGCCTCGGCGGACTCCATCGGCTTGCCGAAGGTCTCCAGGCCGGTGACGACCGTCTCCACCGGCTCGCCCTCGCCGCCGAGGAGCGCCACGCGGTCGCCGGGCCGGACGGTGCCCCGCTCGACGGCACCGGTCACGACGGTGCCCCGGCCGGTGATGGTCAGGACGTTCTCGACCGGCAGCAGGAACGGCGCGTCCGTGTACCGCACGGGCATCGGCACGTAGGTGTCGACCGCGTCGAGCAGCGCCTCGATCGCCCCCGTCCAGCGCGGGTCGCCCTCCAGCGCCCCGAGCCCGGAGACCCGTACGACCGGCGCCTCCTCACCGCCGTAGCCGTGGGCGGTGAGCAGGTCGCGGACCTCCAGCTCGACCAGGTCGGTCAGCTCCGGGTCCCCGGCGTCGGCCTTGTTCAGGGCCACCACGATGTGGTCCACGCCGACCTGCCGGGCGAGGAGCACGTGCTCGGCGGTCTGGGGCATGACGCCGTCGAGGGCGGAGACGACGAGGATGGCCCCGTCGAGCTGGGCCGCGCCGGTGACCATGTTCTTGATGTAGTCGGCGTGGCCGGGCATGTCGACGTGGGCGTAGTGGCGGGTGTCGGTCTCGTACTCGACGTGCGTGAGGTTGATGGTGATGCCGCGCCGGACCTCCTCGGGGGCACGGTCGATCCGGTCGAACGGCACGAAGGAGGCGCCGCCGCGCTCGGCGAGGACCTTGGTGATGGCGGCGGTGAGGGTGGTCTTGCCGTGGTCGACGTGACCCATGGTGCCGATGTTGAGGTGCGGCTTGGTGCGGGTGAAGGCCGTCTTGGCCATGATGTCTTTCCCGTGGCTCGAAGCTGGAACGGGACCCCTGGAGCGAACCGACCCTCCCCCTGCGGGGTCCGCCGGACGATCCGGGAAGGGTCAGCTTCGTGCGCCGTCGAAGGCGGCGGGTGCCGCTGCGGCGAAGGCCTCCGCGAGGGCGACGAGCGCCGGGGAGACGAGGAGGGCAGCCTTCGGCGCGTCCGCGACTGCGGACGGCGCTGCGGGGAAGGCGTACCGGGACATGCCCCAGATCCTGCCCGAGGGGCCGGGGCGCGTCGAACGAATTACCGCCGGGCCCGGACGCGTTGGTCCTGCCCCGGCCGGTCCGGGTCCGCTCGCCGCGGCCCCGCTCGTCCCCGGTCCGTTCGTCCGGATGAGGTCTGGATTACGGCGGGCTGCCGCACCGGTCGGTTAATCTCCCCGGATGTCCCTCCTCCTCGCGCCGTGGACGCGGCTGTCGCTGCTCGTCGTACTGCTCGTGGCGGCCGGGGCCTGCGTCCTGGTCTACGAGCCCCAGCGGCTGCTCTCCCGCGGCTGGCCGCCGGGGCTCCCCGTGGGCGCGGGGGTGCTGGTGTTCGCGGGCGCGTACGGGCTGTGCGCGGCGGCGTTCGTCCCGCGCCCGCTGCTGAACCTCGCGGCCGGGGCGGTCTTCGGCACCTGGTTCGGGCTGGTGGCGGCCGTCGGCGGCACGGTGCTCGGCGCGGGGATCTCCTTCGGCCTGGGTCGGGTCATGGGCCAGGAGGCGCTCCGGCCGTTCCTGCGCGGGCGGTGGCTGAAGGCGGCCGACGCCCAGCTGAGCCGGCACGGCTTCCGCTCCATGCTGGCGGTCCGGATCTTCCCCGGGGTGCCCTTCGCGGCCGCCAACTACCTCGCGGCGGTGTCCCGCTGCGGCTGGCCGCCCTTCCTGCTGGCCACCGCCCTCGGGACGGTGCCCAACACGGCGGCGTACGTGGTCGCCGGGGCCAGCGCCTCCTCCCCCGGATCCCCCGCGTTCCTCGTCTCGTTCGGGTTCATCGCCGTCTCCGGAGCGGTCGCGGCGGCGGTCGCCTGGCGGGGGCGGCACCGCCTCGCGGCCCCCGCCGTGCGCGAGCCCGCGTCCGTACACCCCCCTGTGGTCGGTGCCGCTCCCCACGGGCCCTAGCATCGGACCCGAACTGTCCGACGATCACAAGGACGAGCGCACACCGACATGAGCTGGTTCGAATCCCTAATCCTCGGTCTCGTCCAAGGGCTCACGGAGTTCCTCCCGATCTCCTCCAGCGCGCACCTGCGGCTGACCGCGGCCTTCGCCGGCTGGCACGACCCGGGTTCGGCCTTCACGGCCATCACCCAGATCGGCACCGAGGCCGCCGTGCTGATCTACTTCCGCAAGGACATCGCGCGGATCATCTCGACCTGGTTCCGCTCGCTGTACACCAAGGCGCTGCGCTCCGAGCAGGACGCGCGGATGGGCTGGCTCGTCATCGTCGGCTCGATCCCGATCGGTGTCCTCGGCGTCGCCTTCAAGGACCAGATCACCGGCCCGGCCCGTGACCTGCGGCTGACCGCCACCACCCTGATCGTGATGGGCCTGATCCTGGGCTTCGCCGACTGGCTGGCCTCGCGTGACGAGCAGGGCGGCCGGCACCGGGTGGTCAAGCAGCGCAAGACGCTCAAAGAGCTGGGCGTCAAGGACGGTCTGATCTTCGGTGTCTGCCAGGCGATGGCGCTGATCCCGGGCGTCTCGCGGTCGGGTGCGACGATCTCCGGCGGTCTGCTGCTGGGCTTCACGCGCGAGGCGGCGGCCCGCTACTCCTTCCTGCTGGCCATTCCGGCGGTGCTGGCCTCGGGCGCGTTCGAGATCAAGGACGTGATCGAGAGCCCCGGCCACATCACCTGGGGTCCGACGATCTTCGCCACGGTGATCGCCTTCTTCGTCGGCTACGCCGTCATCGCCTGGTTCATGAAATTCATCTCGAGCAAGAGCTTCATGCCCTTCGTGATCTACCGGATCGTGCTCGGCATCGCGCTGTTCGTGCTCATCGGCATGGGCGTGCTGGAGGCGGAGGCGGGCGCGACCGGCACCTGATCCGGCCGTTCGGACACGCGCACGCGGCGAAGGCCGCCCGGGAACGTTCCCGGGCGGCCTTCGCGTCGTTGTGCCCGGAGAGACCTGAACGGCGAGCAACAGGGGGTGTCCCATGGGTCGGGTGGTACTGGAACGGTTTCCGGCCGGGAGTCCGCGCGGCAGCTGGCCCGCGGAGGAGTACGCGGCCCAGCGGATGCGCGAGGGCGTACCGGCGGAGGTGGTGATGGACCTGGCCAGTGACGCCTTCCTGGTCGTGATCCGGCAGCGGGAGGTGCGTTCCGGCCACTGAGCGGCGCCGGGAAGATCCCGTGGCCGCACGCCCCTTGGCCCCGGAGGCCGCCGGCCGCACACTGACCCGATGACGCAGCGTGTGGACCTTGCGACGGTGATGGACCGGCTGGCGGTCGACGAGGTGGTCTCGGGGTACGCGGCGGCCGTGGACGACGGGGACTGGGCGGCCTACCGCGCCCTGTTCACCCCCGCCGGACGGGCCGACTACGGCTCGGCGGGCGGGGTCGAGGGCCCGGCCGCGGAGGTGGCCGAGTGGCTCGCGGAGACCATGCGGCTCTTCCCGGTGCGCCAGCACCTCATCGTCAACCGGCGGATCCTGCTGGAAGACCGGGACGGCTTCCCCGGGGACTCGGCGCGGGTCCTGGCCGACTTCCTGAACCCGATGCGGCTGGCGGGCGACGGGGACCGGGGCACCGCCCCCAACTTCGTCGCCGCCGGCCGCTACACCTTCACGCTCGCGCGCACCCCGGACGGCTGGCGGCTCACCGGGGTGACCGTGCACGAGAAGTGGCGCCACATGCAGGCCTGAGGCCGGACCGGCGCCTGCGGGCGCGGCCCGTCGGGGGCGGTCCCACACTGGAGGCGGAGGCAGGTCATGGTCGCGGAGCTGAGCGGGCGGAGCGGGCCGGGCGGGCTGATCGGGCTGACCGGGCCGGGCCGGAAGGTCCGGCGGCACGGGCGGGCCGCGCCGGGCCGGCCGGACGGTCCGGACCGGCGGACGCGGTGGCGGCGGGCCGCGGCCGCGGTGGCCGCCGGGGCGCTGCCCTGCCTGGCCTTCCCCGCCCCGGCGCTGTGGTGGCTGGCCTACGTCGCCCTCGTGCCCTGGATGCTGCTGCTGCGCTCCGCCCCCACCGGGCGGCGGGCGGCGCTGGAGGGCTGGCTCGGCGGCGCGGGGTTCATCGTGGCGGTGCACCACTGGCTGCTGCCGAGCCTGCACGTCTTCCTGGTGCCGCTGGCCGCGCTGCTGGGCCTGCTCTGGATCCCCTGGGCGCTGCTGGTACGGGAGTCGCTCGGCGGGGCTCCGGCCCCGGGCCGGGCCGCGGCCGCGCTGGTCCTCGTACCGGCGGGGTGGCTGCTGTCGGAGCTGGCCCGGTCCTGGCAGGGGCTGGGCGGGCCGTGGGGGCTGCTCGGGGCCAGTCAGTGGCAGGTGCCCGCGGCACTGCGGCTGGCCTCCGTGGGCGGGGTGTGGCTGGTGAGCCTGCTGGTGGTGGCGGTGAACTGCGCGGTGGTGCTGGTGGTCGCCGTGCCGGGGGCGCGGACGGCGGCGGTGGCCTCGGTGGCGGGGTGTGCGGTGCTGACGGGGGTGGTGTGGCTGTGGCTGCCGCGCCCCGAGGTGTCGGGCGCGCTGCGGGTGGCCGTCGTACAGCCGGGCCCGGTGGACGGGGCGGACGGCGGGGAGCGGCGCTTCGCCGTCGAGGAGCGGCTGACCGCGGACCTGGCGGGGGCCCGCCCCGGCCTGGTGGTGTGGGGCGAGAGCAGCGTCGGCGCGGACCTGGCGGCGCGGCCCGACCTGTCCCGGCGGCTGGCGGAGCTGTCAGGGCGGGTGGGCGCGCCCCTGCTGGTCAACGTGGACGCCCGCCGGTCGGACCGGCCGGGGATCTACAAGAGCTCGGTCCTGGTCGGGCCCGAGGGCCCCACCGGGGACCGGTACGACAAGATGCGGCTGGTGCCCTTCGGCGAGTACATACCGGCGCGCTCGCTGCTGGGCTGGGCCACCTCGGTCGGGAAGGCGGCCGGCGAGGACCGGATGCGGGGCCAGGCGCCGGTGATCATGGACCTGCCGGGCGGCACCCGGATCGGCCCGCTGGTGTGCTTCGAGTCGGCCTTCCCCGACATGAGCCGGCACCTGGCCGACGAGGGGGCCGGGGTGCTGGTCGCCCAGTCGTCGACCTCGACCTTCCAGAACAGCTGGGCGCCGGCCCAGCACGCCTCCCTGGCCGCCCTGCGCGCCGCCGAGACCGGCCGTCCGATGGTGCACGCCACGCTGACCGGGGTCAGCGCGGTCTTCGGGCCCTCCGGCGAGCGGATCGGCGGGGAGCTGCCGACCTCGGCGAGCACGGCGGCCGTGTACGAGGTGCCGCTCGCCCGGGGCACGACCCTCTTCGTCCGCTTCGGCAACTGGCCCGGCGGGGCCTGCCTGGCCGTGCTCGCCCTGTACTGCGCGGGCCGGGGCGCCCGGGCGGTCAGGGTCGCGCGGTCTGCTCCAGGGCCGTCAGCACCACCCGCTCGCACAGCTCGTGGGTGAGCAGCGCGTCCCGGGCACTGAGCACCTTGCCGGTGCCCACGGCCTCCATGAAGGTGTCCACGGCCTGCTCGATCCCGCGCTGGCGGGCCACGGGGACCCAGTCCCCGCGCCGGCGCACGGTGGGCTGGCCCTTGTGGTCGATGACCTCGGCGAGGTTGACGACCTGGCGCTTGGAGTCCTGGCCGGAGACCTCCAGGACCTCCTCGGTGGACCCGGACAGCCGGTTCATGATGCCGAGGGCGGTGAACCCGTCCCCGGACATCTGGAGCACCACCTGTGACATCAGCCCCTCGCGCACCACGGCACGGACGTCGATGTGGTCGGCGTCGCCGGGCAGCAGGAAGCGCAGGGTGTCGACGACGTGGATGAAGTCGTCGAGGACCAGGGTGCGGGGGTCCTCGGGGAGCCCGACGCGGTTCTTCTGCAGGACGATCAGGTCGCGCGGCAGGTCGGCGCACTGCGCGTACCCGGGGGCGTGGCGGCGGTTGAAGCCGACGAACAGTGAGGTGGCGCGCTCCTCCGCCAGCTCGACCAGGCGCCGCGAGTCCGCGAGCTCGTAGGCGAGCGGCTTGTCCACGTACGTGGGCACGCCCGCCTCCAGCAGCCGCTCCACGATCTCGGGGTGGGCGGCGGTCGGGGCGTGCACGAAGGCGGCGTCGAGGCCCTGGGCGATCAGCGCGCCGAGCGAGGCGTGGCGGCGGCCCTCGGGGACGTGGTGGACCGCGCCGAGCCGCTCCAGCGTGGCGGGGGTGCGGGTCTGCAGGTGCAGCTCGACCCCGGGGCGGGTGGTGAGGACGGGCAGGTACGCCTTCTGCGCGATGTCCCCGAGTCCGATGACGCCGACCTTCACCGGGAGCCTCCTGGTATGTGCCGTATGGGACTCCGCAGCTTAATCGCTGGTCGCCGACGGCGCGTTCGTCCAGGATGACGGCCATGACGACCTCCCCGGGAAACCACCGTGCCGAGCCCTCCACCACCGCCGGCGAACGCGAGATGCTGGACGGCTGGCTGGAGTACCACCGCGCCACCCTCGCCTGGAAGTGCGAGGGCCTCTCGGACGAGCAGCTGCGCGCCACGCCGCTGCGGCCCTCGGCGCTGAGCCTGATGGGCCTCGTGCGGCACATGGCGGAGGTGGAGCGGTACTGGTTCCGGGAGATCGCGCTGGGCGAGGACCTGCCGGACCTGTACAGCACCCCGGAGAACCGGGACGGGGACTTCGACTTCACCGCCCGGGACACCTGGGCCGAGGCGGAGAAGGCCTGGCGCGAGGAGGTCGGGCTGGCCCGGCGGGCGGCGGCCGGCCGCTCCCTCGACGCGGTGTCGGACGCCGCGAGCCATCACCGGGGCGAGGTGTTCAGCCTGCGCTGGATCTACACGCACATGATCGAGGAGTACGCCCGCCACAACGGGCACGCGGACCTGCTGCGCGAGCACATCGACGGGGCCACCGGCGAGTAGCGGAGCCGGTCCGGGGCGGGCGGTGTCCGCCGGACACCGCCTCCGCGTCACCCGTGCGGGGTGAATATCGGCTCAGGGTTTTCACAACGGGGCCCTCGCACAGCAGAGTTGCGCGGGTGCATCCAACCCGAACCTCGACGAAACTCCTCCTCGGAGCCGCCTGCGCCGTCTCGGCGGTCTCCGCGGTCTCCGGCTGCGTCAGCGTGAGCCCCGCGCCGATGCTGCCGGCGGGATCCCCCCTGGACGGGGCGGGCCCCCGGCACGAGCCGCGCGGGGGCCCCGGGGCGCTGCCGGTGGTGGTCCAGGCGCCCGCCCTGGAGGCGCTGAAGGCGGTGCCGCGGGACGGTGCCGGGCGGCCGTCGGCGCCCACGGCGGCGGGCCGGGGCACGGCCCGTACCGCCCCCGGGAGCCCGGTGGAGAGCGGGGAGGCGGCCGAGGAGGCCGCACAGGCCGTCCCCGACATCCCGGAGCCCCGCAAGGCCCCCGGGCACGCCGAGCGGCTCCACGGGGGCCCTCCGGGGTCGGTACGGCCCGATGCGCGGGTCCCGCGCGAGCTGGTCCGGGAGCTGCCGGTCCGCCCGTCGGACGTGTGCGCCCTGGGCCGCCGGCACGGGCACTGGGCGCCGGACAGCCCGGAGGCCCGTATCTGCGCGGGCGTGCACGAGGGCTGAACGGCGGGGCCGGGTCTACGGGGACTGCTCGGGGAACGGCCGGGGCCCCGGCCCCGCCTCCTCCTCCAGCCGGCGCTCCAGGCGGGCGATGGCGTTGCGCACCCCCGTGCCGTACCGGTCGTCGGGAAGGGCCCGGGTGGCGGCCCGGGCCCGCGCCAGGTGGACCCGGGCGGCCTCGGGGCGGTCCAGCTTGACGTAGTCGGCCGCGAGGCTGAGGTGCAGCGAGGGGTAGAAGTCGCGGACGGCCTCACCGAGCCCGTCGGCGGCGCTCAGGGCCCTGAGGTCCCAGGCCAGTTCGTCGCCGGGGTCGTCCTGGGTGTCGGCCATGTAGTGGGCGAGGGTGCAGCGGTGGAGGGAGTCGCCGTCCTCGCCGATCTCGGACCAGATCTCGCGGAGCCGGTTGCGGGCCTCCTCGCGGTCCCCGGCGTGCAGCAGGATGACCGCCTGGCCGATCCTGGTCATGACGGCGTCCTCCGACGCCTCCTGCTGCTGCTCCGTCAACGGGGCCTCCGGCTTGCTCTGCCGGACCTGATCCGGTCCGATCATCAAGAAGCTAACCGGAGGCACCGGCTCTGGCTCCGAGGCGCGGTGGGGTGTCAGCCCAGGTCCGGGATCCGCCAGTCGATCGGCTCATGGCCCTGGGCGGCGACGGCCTCGTTGATCTGCGTGAAGGGCCGGGAGCCGAAGAACTTCTTGGCCGACAGGGGCGAGGGGTGGGCGCCCTTGACGATGACGTGCCGCTCCTGGTCGATCAGCGGGATCTTCTTCTGGGCGTAGGCGCCCCAGAGCACGAAGACGGACGGGTCGGACCGGTCGGACACGGCGCGGATCACCGCGTCGGTGAACTTCTCCCAGCCCTTGCCCTTGTGCGAGTTGGGCTCGGCCTCGCGGACGGTGAGCACGGCGTTCAGCAGGAGGACGCCCTGCCGCGCCCACGGCATCAGGTACCCGTTGTCCGGGACCTCCAGGCCGAGCTCCTCCTTCATCTCCTTGTAGATGTTGCGCAGCGACGGCGGGGTCTTGACCCCGGGCTGCACGGAGAAGCACAGGCCGTGCCCCTGGCCGGCGCCGTGGTACGGGTCCTGGCCGAGGACGAGGACCTTCACCTGGTCGAACGGCGTGGCCTCCAGGGCCGCGAAGACCTGCTCGCGCGGGGGGTAGACCGGCCCGTTCGCCCGCTCCTTCTCGACGAACTCGGTGAGCTCCTTGAAGTAGGGCTGGTCCAGCTCCCCGCCGAGGACGGGCAGCCACGACTCGGGCAGCATCTGGGTCACGTCGACAACCTCCGGTACAAGTTCGTGCAACTGCTCAGAACCTACCGGGCACCACTGACAACAGCGCGCCCCGGGCGCCTTCCGCGCCCGGGGCTCCGCCGTCACCAGCTGGTCTTGCGGTACAACTCCCACATCTGCATGGCGGTCTGCGGGTCCAGGGCCCGCTCGGCACCGGCGATGTCCTCACGGGCGCCGACGTAGAGCTTGCCCTGCCACAGCGGCAGCAGCCGGACGTCCTGGGCGAAGATCTGCTGGGCCTGCTCGAACTCCCTGGTGCCGGCCGCGCGGTCGCTCTCGCGGCGCGACTTGGGCAGGATCTCGTTCTGGATCGTGGCGTTCTCGTACGGGGTGCCGACCGCGTTCTCCTTGCCCACGAAGGGCGCGATGAAGTTGTCCGGGTCCGGGAAGTCGGGGAACCAGCCGCGGCCGAAGACCGGGTACTCGCCGTTCTTGTAGCCGACCTGGAAGTCCTTCCAGGGCTTGCCGCGCAGGGTGATCTTGAAGAGGCTGCTCTCCTCCAGCTGCCGCTTGAGTTCGGTGAACTCGTCGGCGGTGGAGCCGCCGTAGCGGTCGGTGGTGTACCAGAAGGTCAGTTCCACCGGCGTGTTGATCCCGGCGGACTGCAGGATCTTGCGCGCCTTGTTGACGTCGGCGTTGCCGTACAGGTCGTAGAAGGGCGTCTTGTGGCCGACGACCCCCTTGGGGACCATCGAGTACAGCGGTTCGGCCGTGCCCTGGTAGACCTTGGTGACGAGCGCGCCCCGGTCGACGAGCTGCGCGATGGCCTGGCGCACCTGCGGCTTGGCGACCTGCGGGTCCTTCGGGTTGAAGACCAGGTAACGGATCTCCGCGCCGACGTTCTCGACGACCTGGACGCCCTGGTTGTGCGAGGCGGGGCTCTGCAGGTCCTTGATCTCCGCCGCCGACAGGCCTCGGTAGGTGGCGTCGATCTCCTTGCTCTTCAGCGCCGTGACCATCTCGTCGGACTTCTTGAAGTACCGGATGGTGAGGGCGTCGTTGCGGCGGTTGGCGAAGCCCTGGTAGCCCTCGTAGCCGCTGAGGACGGCCTCGGTGCCCTCCTTGTACGAGGCGAGCGTGTACGGGCCGGAGCCGGTGACCTTGCCGTCCGAGCGGAGCTTGTCGGCCGGGTAGTCCTTGGGCGCGACCAGGGAGGCGGCGGGCGAGCCGAGGACGTAGGGGAAGGTGGCGTCGGGGGTCTTCAGGTGGAAGACGACCGTGAGCGGGTCCGGGGCCTCGATCTTGTCCAGGCTCTCGAAGAGGCCCTTGGGGCCGACCTGGGAGTTGATCGTCCGGATCCGGTCGAGGGAGTGCTTGACCGCCTTGGAGTCGAGCGGCTCGCCGTCGGAGAACTTCAGGTTCTTGCGCAGGACGCACCGGAACGCCATGTTCGCGGTGTCCGTGAACTCACAGCTCTGGGCCGCGTCGGGCTGCGGCTTGGTGCTGCCCGTCGGGAACGCCAGCAGGGTCTGGAAGATGTTCCGGTAAAGCTCCCAGGAGCCGTCCCACGCCGCCGCCGGATCGAGGGTGCTCGGGGCGCTCGTCGTACCGACGGTGATCCTCTTCGCGGCGGCGTCGGTGTCGTCCGACAGCAGACCACATCCGGCGACCAGGGATATGGACGCAAGGGCCGCAGTGATCTGCAGGCATCTGGTCCGGTTGAACACGTGCACGCTCCTCGATCAGCCACCGGGTGCGGCAGACCCTACCGCAGAGCGTCACAAATCCAATGGGCAGGTTTGATGAGGCTCTTGACCGATTTCGCGCGTGTTCGATACGTATTTGCCTCCCCCTGGGAGGCAAATACGTCCGGTTACCGGTCAGTGCACTCCGGCATTCAGGAACATCCCCCCGTCGACCACCAGGGTTTGCCCCGTAATCCATTCCGCTTGTGCAGATGTAAGAAATGCGGCCGCGCCCCCGATGTCCTCCGGGACACCCAGCCGGCCGAGTGGATAGGCCGCCGAGGCCTCCTGTTCGCGGCCCTCGTAGAGCGCCTGCGCGAACCTCGTCTTCACCACGGCCGGGGCGATCGCGTTGACCCGCACTCCGGGCGCCATCTCGTGCGCGAGCTGGAGCGTGAGGTTGATCATCGCGGCCTTGCTCATCCCGTACGCCCCGATGAAGGGCGAGGCGGAGACCCCGGCGATCGAGGCGATGTTCACGATCGCCCCGCCGTTGTCCTTCTGCCAGGCGTGCCAGGTCCGCTGGGCGAAGCCGAGGGCGGAGATCACGTTGGTCTCGAAGACCTTGCGCGCCACCTGGAGGTCCAGGTCGGCGATGGCCCCGAAGACCGGATTGGTGCCCGCGTTGTTCACCAGGAAGTCGACGCGGCCGAAGGCCTCCATCGCCCGGTCCACGGCGACGGCCTGGTGGGCCTCGTCGTGCGCCTTCCCCGCCACGCCGATCACCCGGTCCGCCCCGAGCCTCTCGACGGCCTCCTTGAGCGCGTCCTCGTTGCGCCCGGTGATCACGACCCGGTCGCCCCGGGCGACCAGCGCCTCCGCGATCCCGTAGCCGATGCCCCGGCTCGCCCCGGTGACCAGTGCGACCTTGCCGCTGTCCGTGCCGTTGTACATCATCGCGTACGTCCTGCCTCTCCGGGATGTCGTCAGTTGAGCGGGCCGCCGGCCACGTAGAGCACCTGGCCGGAGACGAAGCCCGCGTCCTCGCCGGTGAAGAAGGCGATGGCGTTGGCCACGTCCGCGGGCACGCCCACGCGCTGGACGGGGATCTGGGAGGCGGCGGCGAGCTTGAACTCCTCGAAGCCCATGCCGACGCGGGCCGCGGTCTGCGCGGTCATCTCGGTCGCGATGAAGCCGGGGGCGACGGCGTTGGCGGTGATGCCGAACTTGCCGAGCTCGATGGCCAGGGTCTTGGTGAAGCCCTGCAGGCCGGCCTTGGCGGCGGCGTAGTTGGCCTGGCCCCGGTTGCCGAGGGCCGAGCTGCTGGAGAGGTTCACCACGCGGCCGAACTTGGCGTCCACCATGTGCTTCTGACAGGCCCGCGCCATCAGGAACGCACCGCGCAGGTGCACGTTCATGACGGTGTCCCAGTCGGTGTCGCTCATCTTGAAGAGCAGGTTGTCGCGGAGCACGCCCGCGTTGTTGACGAGGATCGTCGGCGCGCCCAGCGTGCTCGCGACCCGCTCGACGGCCGCCTCCACCTGCGCCGCGTCGGAGACGTCGCAGCCGACGGCCAGGGCCTTGCCGCCGGCGGCCGTGATGGCCTCCACGGTGTCCTTGCAGGCCGCCTCGTCCAGGTCGATCACGGCGACCGCCCGGCCCTCGGCGGCCAGGCGCAGGGCGGTGGCCGCGCCGATGCCCCGGGCCGCCCCGGTCACGATCGCGACGCGCTGCTCGGTGGTGGACATGCTGGATCTCCTCGCCCTTGAGAGACGGCCGCCCGAGGTGAGCAACCGCTTAGTAGCTTCAGTTGAGGAGACGCTAGGAGTCGCGGCACCCCGTGTCAACGGGGTCCCGGCCCGGCGGCGTTCGCGCCGCGGGCCCGGCGGCCGCCGCCCCGGTCGCCACCGGGCCCCGGACGGCCGGCCGGGCGGGCGCGCGGCCGCCCGGTCAGCGGACCAGCAGGTCCAGCAGCCGCTCCACCTCCGCGGCGGGGTCGGCCGTCAGGCCGGTGTGCACCGGTCCCGGCTGGACCACGGTGCTGCGGGGGGCGATCAGCCAGCGGAACCGCCGCCCCGCGTCGTCGCCCGCCGCCTGGCCCGCCCGCTCGCCCCCCTCGCACAGCCCCTCTACCCCGCGCAGCGCGGCCCGGACCCCGGCCACGTCGGCCTTCGGGTCCAGGGCGAGGAGCTTGGCCTCGTCGAGGTGGGTGCGCGCGGCGACGTAGGAGTGCGCCCGGCAGTAGACGATGACGCCGGCGTTGAAGCACTCGCCGCGCTCCATCCGGGGCACCACGCGCACCAGCGCGTATTCGAAGACGTCCCGCTTGGTCACTCGTCGCCGCTCTTCTGCTTGTTCTTGTTCTTGTCCGGCTGGGGAGGGAGGCGCTCGGCGAGCCAGCCCGGCGGACCGGACCGCTGCCGGACCTCGGCCTCCATGGTGATCCTCTCGTGGATCGTCGCCGCGCGCGGCAGCAGCGCCGCCACGTAGGCGCGCCGCACCGCGTCGGTGGAGTCGAAGCCGGGTTCGTCGACGAGCCACTCGTCGGGCACGTCCGCCGCGACCTCGGTGAGCAGCTCCTCGGTCACCCGGGGGGCCAGCTCGGCGGCGGCGGCCGCGATGTCCGGGCCGACGGGGGCCAGGACGTGGTCGGAGGCGTTGTAGGGCTTGGCGGCCGCCGCCTGGGCGGTGGGCCAGTTGTGGTGCCAGATCATCGTGGCGCCGTGGTCGATCAGCCACAGGTCGCCGTGCCAGACCAGCATGTTCGGATTGCGCCAGGACCGGTCGACGTTGTTGATCAGCGCGTCGAACCAGACGACGCGCCCGGCCTCGACCGGGTCGGCCCGGTAGGCCAGCGGGTCGAAACCGATCGAGCCCGGCAGATAGTCCATGCCGAGGTTGAGGCCGCCGCTGGCCTTGAGCAGCTCCTGCACCTCCTGGTCGGGCTCCGCGAGCCCGATGACGGGGTCGAGCTGCATCTGCACCAGCCGCGGGACCCGCAGGCCCAGCCGCTGGGCCAGTCGGCCGCAGATGACTTCGGCGACCAGGGTCTTGCGGCCCTGGCCGGCTCCGGTGAACTTCATGACGTAGGTACCGAGATCGTCGGCTTCGACGATTCCCGGGAGCGAGCCGCCCTCACGCAAGGGCGTGACGTAGCGGGTCGCGATCACTTCGGACAGCATCCGGCCAGGTTACGGGGGTCAGGGGCGCGGGGCCCACTGGGTGAGCAGCGCTTCGGCCGTGGTGACGGACGCCACCAGCGCGAGCGAGTTGCGGATCACCTCGGCGGTGCAGGAGGCGGGCACCCCGGCGATGGCGTCGGCCGGGACCACGACCTCGTAGCCGAGGTTCACGGCGTCGAAGACGGTGTTCGGGATGGCGATGTTGGAGGAGACCCCGGTGACGACGAGGGTCCGCACCCCGAGGTTGCGCAGCAGGGCGTCCAGATCGGTTCCGGCCAGCGGGGAGAGCCCGTGCAGGCGCCGGACCACCAGGTCCCGCGCGTCCACGGTGAGGGGCGGGGCGACCTCCACGGCCCGGCTCCCGGTCAGCTGGCGCACGGGCAGCCTGCCGGCGGCCCGGAAGAGGCGCGCGTTGGTGCTGGCCCCGAGCCCGTCGGGGCGGCGCTCGGCGACGGCGTGGACCACCTGCACCCCGGCCCCGCGCGCGGCGTCGACGAGCGCGGCCACCCGGGCGAGCATCCCGGAGCCGCGGGCCTCCTCGGCCAGCTCGGGCAGGGCGCTCTCCTCGCCGACGACCCCGTTCTGGCATTCGACGGTGAGCAGCGCGGTGGTGGTCGGATCGAACTCCGGCATGGCTCCCCCTGGTGCGTCGGCGGAAGAGGACGCATGATTCCTGACACACAGTCAGATGTGAAGGGGTGCGGGGCCGATGGACGGGACACGCGGGCAGACGGCGCAGCGGCGGGGCCGCCGCATCATGATGACCGGCGAGGAGGTGGACGCCTTCCTGCGCGAGCGGCGCACCTGCCGGGTGGCGACGGTCTCCCCGGACGGCCGCCCGCACGTGGGCGCCCTGTGGTTCGCCTGGGACGGCACCTCACTGTGGCTGTACTCGATCACGCGCAGCCGCCGCTGGGCCGACCTGCGCGAGGACCCCCGGATCTCGGTGGTGGTGGACGCGGGAGAGGAGTACGGGGAACTGCGCGGGGTCGAGCTGTCGGGCACGGCGGTCTTCGTCGGCGAGGCCCCGCGCACGGGCGAGCCCTGCCCGGAGCTCGCGGAGGCGGAGCGGATCTTCCCCCGGAAGAACTTCGGCATCGAGGAGATGCCGCACGACGGCCGGCACGCCTGGATCCGGCTGACCCCGGACTCGGTCGTGTCCTGGGACTTCCGCAAACTGTGAACCCTTCACCGCGCCGGGTGCCCGAACCAGCGCGCGAGGCCCTCCCGCAGCTCCTCCGCCGCCGCGTCCACCGGAGCCGGGGCGCCCACCACAGCCGCCGCGTCCGCCCGAGTCGGGGCGGTGCCGGTCCACGCCGCGTGCCCGTCCGGACGGACGAGGACCGCGCGGGCGCCCTCCAGCGCGTCCGGGCGGGTACGGGCGACGGTGACCCGGTCCGCCCACGGACGGGCGGCGGCACCGAGGGCGTCCGCGCCGGCCGTGCCGTCGAGCAGCAGTACGCCGCCGGGGGACCGGGCCAGCAGCGCCGTGAGGCCCTCCTCGCCGTCCCGGCCCAGCGCCACGTCCGGCACCATGCGTCCCGCCCACGGGTGTCCGGGGTCCCCCGAGGCGGGGTACCGGGTGCCGACGCCGGTGATCGCCTCCGCCAGCGGCCCGGCCGTCTCCGCCGATCCGGCCAGGTCGGCGAGCAGGTCGCGGACGGGCGCCAGGCCGTCGTCCTCCCCCTGCACGCGGGCGAGCACCGCCTGCGCGCGGGTGGTGCGGAGCAGGCGCTCGCCCGCCGCGTGGCGCTCGTCGTGGTAGCTGTCGAGCAGCGTGTCCGGCGCCTGCCCGCGCACCACCAGGGCGAGTTTCCAGCCCAGGTTGACGGCGTCGTCGATCGCCGCGTTCACCCCGATCGCACCGGCCGGGGGGTGGATGTGCGCGGCGTCCCCGGCGAGCAGCACCCGGCCCGTCCGGAACCGCTCGGCGAGCCGCGCCGCGTCCCCGAACCGGGTCAGCCACCGCACCTCGGCGATCTCGGCCCGGCGGCCCAGCGCAGTGTCGACGGCGCGCTGGAAGCAGTCTGGCGACACCGGCTCGCGCGGGTCGGCGGGCGGCTGCGGCTCCTCGGTGAGGAGGCGGACGTGGCCGGGGCGCGGGATCGCGAAGACCGAGCGGCCGCCGGGCCCGGTGTGGAGGCCGAACGGGACGGCCGACGGGTCGGCGAGGACCACGTCCCCGAGCAGGGTGAACGTACGCGCCGGCGTCCCCGGGAAGCCGGTCCCGGTCGCCTTGCGCACCGTGCTGCGGCCCCCGTCGCAGCCGGCCAGCCACCGGCAGCGCACGGTCGACGGGCCGTCCGCGCCGTCCGTCCCGACCGTCACGCCGTCGGCGTCCTGCCGCAGCCCGGTGAGGCGCCGGCCCCGGACGAGGCGCGCGCCCGACTCCACGGCCCACTCGGCGAGCAGTTCCTCGACGCGGGTCTGGGGGATGCCGAGGACGTAGGCGTGCTTCGTCCGCATGGCGGCGAGGTCGAGGCGGGAGGGGCCGACGAACGCGGTCGTCGGGACGGTCGGCCCCTCGGCGAGGAAGCGTTCGGCGAGGCCGCGGCGGTCGAGCAGCTCCAGGCTCCGGGCGTTGAGGTTGAACCCGCGGCAGAAGCCCGGCGGTTCGGGTTCCCGCTCCAGGACCAGCGCCCGCACCCCCGCGCGCGCCAGCTCCCCGGCGAGCGTCAGACCGGCCGGACCGGCTCCGGCTATCAGGACGTCGACGGCCTCGTCGTGCGGGGCGCCGCCGCTCATCGCCCGCCCCCTTCCGGCCACGCCAGCGTCCCGCGCTCGACCTCGTCGGCGGTGCGCTCCACCCAGTCCAGTTCGGCCCGCGCCATGGCCGCAGCGTACTCGGCCTCGATGACGAACAGGCGCGGGGCGCCGTGCTCCTCGCGGGCCGCGCGGTAGGCCCCGGCGTCCTGTTCGATGCGCTCCCTCAGCGCGGCGGCCCGCTCGCGCAGCGCCTCCGCCGCGCGGACGCGGCCCAGCGCGCCGAGGTATCCGACGGCGGAGAGGAACCGGGGGTACTCGGGTGAGGGCTCGCGGATCAACTCGTCGAGCCAGTCGGTGAAGCCCTCCCGGCCTGCGGCGGTGTGGCGGTAGACGGTACGGGCCGGGCGGTTGCCGACCTGCTCGGTGCCGTCCGCCTCGATCCACCCGTCCCGGGTGAGCGCGCGGACGGTGTCGTAGAGCGATCCGGTCGTCAGCTTGAAGGTGCGCTCCATGCCGCGCTCGCGGAGCGCGCCGGCCATGGCATGGGGGTGCATGGGCTGCTCCAGCAGCAGCCCGAGCACGGCGAGGGCGAGGGCGTTGGCGGGACGTTTCGGGTGCTTGCGGGCGGCGGAGGAGGGTTCACGGGTGGGCATGGCGCTCCAGCGTGTCGGCACAGCGGTGTACTCGGTGTCGATTACTCGGATCCGAGCATAAGGAGCGACGGCGCCACGGGCAAGGGTGCGGGGGTCCCGGCGGGCAGGTCCTGGCTAGGCGGCGGCCGCCACCTCGGCCGCCACCCCGGCCGCCGCCTCCCCCAGGGCCTCGGCGGCCGCCCGGATGGAGGGGCGCCGGTCGGCGTCGGCGCGCCAGACGGCGTACACGTGGCGCCGCACGGTGTCGCACACCGGCAGCAGGCGGACCCCCGGCGGCACCGGGCCCCGGCCCAGGCGCGGCGTCACGCACACGCCCAGCCCGGCCTCGACGAAGGCGAGCTGGGTGTGGTGCTCCTCGGCGATGTGCGCGATGCGCGGCTCGACGCCCGTGCCGCGCAGGGTGAAGACCAGCCACTCGTGGCAGAACTGCCCATCGTTCCAGGAGATCCAGTCGTCGTCGGCGAACTCGGCGAGGGAGATGCCCATCCGGCCCGCGAGCGGGTGGTCGCGCGGCACCGCGATGTCGGCGGCGTCGTCCAGGAGGTGCATCCGGGTGAGCTCGGCCGGGACCGGCATCCGCTTGTTGTGCCAGTCGATGGCCAGGGCCATGTCGAGGTCGCCCCGGACCACGGCGGCCATGCTCTCCTCGGGCTCCTTCTCCCGTACCAGCACCCGCAGTTCGGGGTGGCCGGCGCGCAGGGCGGTCAGGGTCTGGGGCAGCAGTCCGCGCATGGCCGTGGGGAAGGCCCCGATCCGCAGCTCCCCCACCGCACGGCCGCGCTGGGCCTCGACGTCGGCCTGGGCGCGTTCCACCTGGGAGATGATCCGGGCGGCGTGGTCGGCGAGGAGCCGCCCGGCGTCGGTGAGCCGGACCCCCCGGCCGTTCTTGGCCAGCAGGGGCTGGCCGACCTCCCGCTCCAGCTTGGCCATCTGCTGGGAGACCGCCGAGGTGGTCACGTGGAGCCCGCAGGCCGCCCCGCTGACCGAGCCGTGGCGGGCGAGGGCGTCGAGGGTGCGCAGGCGCTCCAGGTTCAACATGTAAGCGATGCTACGGCGTCCCCCGCAGGAAGTCTCGCTTGTCCTACGAGGTCGCCCGCAGCAGAGTGAAACCCATGAGCGCACCCGCCACGCCCCGTCCCGTCCCCTCCCCCTCGCCCGCCGCCCCGTCCGTCTCCTCCCCGGCCCCGCAGCGCCGGGACCGCCGCACCCGCGCCCTCGACTGGCGCGTGCGCTTCGCCCTGCTCTCCGTGGTGTGGGGCTTCAGCTTCCTCTTCATCAAGGTCGGGACGGGGGCCTTCGCACCCTTCCAGGTCGCCCTCGGCCGGGTGTTCTTCGGCGCGCTCGCCCTGCTGGCGGTGCTGCTGGTGCGCCGCGAGCCGCTCCCCCGGGGCCGGCGCACCTGGGGGCACCTGACGGTGGCCGCGCTCCTGCTGAACACCGCCCCCTTCGCGCTCTTCGCCTACGCCGAGCAGAGCATCACCTCGACCCTGGCGGGGATCTGCAACGCCACCTCCCCGCTGTGGGGCATGGCCCTCTCCCTGGTCGCGCTCTCCGAGGACCGGCCCACGCGCCGCCGGTTCGCGGGGCTGGGCGTCGGCTTCCTCGGCGTGCTGACTGTGCTGGGTGCCTGGCAGGGCTTCACGGACGTCGACGCCCGGGGCACCGCCCTGGCCCTGCTGGCCTCGCTCTGCTACCCCATCGGCTGGATCTACGTCCGCCGCACCCTGGCCGGCGGCTCCGGCTCACCGGTTGCGATGACCGGGGCCCAGCTGATGGTCTCCACCCTCCAGCTGGCCGCCGTCAGCGCCCTGTTCACCTCGGCTCCCGCCGCCTTCCCGCTGTGGCCGACCCTCGCCGTGATCACCCTCGGCGCGCTGGGCACGGGGGCGGCCCTGCAGATGCAGTACGGGCTGGTGGCGGAGATCGGGCCGACCACCGCGCAGATGGTCACCTACTTCATCCCGGTGATCGCCACCACGGCCGGCGTCCTGGTCCTGGGCGAGCAGCTGCACTGGAACACCCCGGTGGGCGCCCTGGTCGTCCTCGCGGGCGCGGCCCTCACCCAGTCCCGCCCACGGCCCGCGAAGAGGGGCTGACCTCCCGGGATTCCTGCCCTAAGCTCCGTGCGATCATCACATCGCCCAAGGGACTCACCATGAACCCGGCCACCCTCCTCCTGACCCTCGGCGGCATCAGCCTCGTCGCCGGCGCCACCTTCGCCCTGAACGTCCGCGGTGCCGCCGACGCGATGGAGCGCTACGCGGCGGCCAACGCCGAGCTGGCCATGCACTCCCGGGGGGAGCTCGGTCCGCCCAAGCGGGTCATGTCGAAGCAGGTCTACCGGTACATGGGCACCGTGGTCGCTCTCGGGGGGCTGGTCCTCACCCTCGGCGGCCTGCTGGAACTCGCCGCCTGAACCGCCCCGGCCCCCGCCGCACCGCGCGGCGGGGGCCTTCGCCCGCCCGGGCTCAGTCGAAGCGCGCGCCGGTCGCCGGGCGGACCGCCGCGGCCACGGCGTCGGCCAGGGGTTCCACGTCCCGCCGGTGCAGGGTGGAGACCGTGATCCGCACCCCCGGCCCCGCCTCCACGCGGTAGACGGCCCCGGGCCGCACCGCCCAGCCCGCCGTCATCAGCCGGGTGACCACCGCCGTCTCGTCGGCCACCGGCACCCAGACGTTCATCCCGCTGCGCCCGTGCGCCGGCACGCCCCGCTCCGCCAGCGCGGCGACCAGCCCGTCCCGGCGCGTCCCGTACGAGCGCGCCACCGCCGCCCCGTCCACCGCGCCGGTGGTCCACAGTTCCACCACCGCGCTCTGGAGCAGCCGGCTCACCCATCCGGGCCCCAGCCGCTGGCGGCCCCGGACCCGGTCCATCGTCACCGCGTCGCCCGTGAGCACGGCGAGCCGCAGGTCGGGGCCGTAGGCCTTGGCGGTGGAGCGGATCAGCGCCCAGTGGCGGGTGACCCCGCCCAGCGGGCACAGCGGCAGATCCACGATCCCGTGGCCGTGGTCGTCCTCGACGACCAGCACCCCGGGCCGGCCGGCCAGCAGCTCCCGCAGCCGCGCCGCCCGCTCCGGGCCGACCGCGGCCCCGGTCGGGTTCTGCGCGCGGGCCGTCACCAGCAGCGCCCGGGCCCCCGCCTCGAGCGCCCGGGCGACCGCCTCCGGCCGCGGCCCCTCGTCGTCGACGGCCACCGGGAGCACCCGCAGGCCGAGCGCCGGCACCAGGTCCAGCACGCTCCCCCAGCCCGGGTCCTCCACCGCGACCGCGTCCCCCGGCCGCAGGTGCGCGGCCAGCACCCGTTCGATGCCGTCCAGCGCCCCGGAGGTCACCGCCAGGGCCCCCGGCGGGACCCCGTCGGCCTCGAAGCCGGCCCGTGCCAGCCGGGCCAGTTCGGGGAGGACCGGGTCCTCCCCGTACCGGGTCGGCGCCTGCGCGTACCGGCGGGCGGCGGTGGCCAGCGGCCCGTCCAGGGAGGGCAGCAGCGACAGGTCCGGGTTGCCGTGCGCGACGTCCCGTACGTCCTCGGGCACCTCCGGGAGCAGCGCGTCGCGCGGTGCGCTGGCGGGGCGCCCGCGCACCCGGCTGCCGCGCCGCCCGTCGGTCTCGATGATCCCGCGCTCGCGCAGCGCCCGGTAGGCGGCCGCCACGGTGTTGGGGTTCACCCCCAGCTCACCGGCGAGCTCCCGCATCGGCGGGAGCAGGGCTCCGGGCGCGAGGGCGCCCGAGCCGACGCCGGATTCGATGCTGGCCGCGATTTCCGATGCGCGACGCCCACTGATCGTATATTCTCCTAGCACAAAGCCAATTATGCACTAGTACAACGGAGTCCGCACCATGAGCGTCACCCCCGTCGACTACGAGCCGACCGAGCGCACCGTCCCGAGCCGCTCCCGTCACCGGGCCCGCTACGACCGCGAGACGGTGCACGCGATACTGGACCAGTCCTACCTCTGCCACCTCGGTTTCGTCCGCGACGGCGCACCGGTGGTCCTGCCGACGCTGTACGGCCGGGTGGGCGAGACCCTGTACGTGCACGGCTCCACCGGTTCGCGCCCGCTGCTGGCCGCCGGGCAGCAGGACCCGGGCCTGGCGGTCTGCCTGACCGTGACGCACGTGGACGGCCTGGTGCTGGCCAAGTCGGCCTTCCACCACTCGATCAACTACCGCTCGGTGGTCGTGCACGGCACGGCCTACCAGGTCACCGACGAGGCGGAGTGCCGCATGGCCCTGGACGCCCTGGTGAACAACGTCGTACCCGGCCGCGCCGCCGACTCGCGGCCCGCCAGCGCCAAGGAGCTCGCGGCGACGGCGGTGATCCGGCTGGACCTGAACGAGGTCTCCGCGAAGGTCCGCACGGGCGGCCCGAACGACGACGCCGAGGACCTGGAGCTGCCCTACTGGTCCGGCGTGGTCCCGGTGGCACCGGCGTACGGGACCCCCGTCCCGGCCGCCGGCCTGGCCCCCGGCATCGCCGTACCGGACTACGTCAGCGCGCTCTGAGCCTCACGGGCGGGCCGGGCCCCGGACAGGTCCGGCCCGTCCGCGGGCCTGCGCGCCTCGGCCAGGATCAGCGCACCCACCGCCGACAGCAGCAGGACCGTGCCCAGCACGACGGCGCCGGTCAGCCGCTCCCCGAGCACCACGACGGCGATGACGGCCGCGCTCACCGGCTCGATCAGCATGATCACCGACACGGTCGCGGCCCGTACCGCCGCGGCCCCGGTGAAGTAGAGGGCGTACGCCAGGGCCGTCGGCACCACGGCGACGTACACCAGCAGCCCGGCCACCCGCACCGGCTCGCCGGTGTGCGGCAGCAGCCCCTCCACCACGGCGAGCGGCAGCAGGCACACCGTGCCCACACCCACCGACCAGGCGGTGGTCACCAGCGGGTCCCCCGCCGCCCCGCGCCGCCCGAGCGACCGCGCCCGCAGGGTCATCCCGGCGTACCCGGCGGCGGACAGCAGCGCCCAGCCGACCCCGAGCGGGCGCACCTCACCGCCCCCGGAGCCCAGCACCAGGACGGCCAGCCCGGCCAGCGCCCCGACGACGGCGGCCACTCCGCCCCGGCCGAGCCGCTCGCCCATCCAGTACCGCGCGCCCAGCGCGATCAGCACGGGCCCGGCCCCCAGGGTGACCACGGTGCCGACGGCCAGGCCGGTCTCGCGGACGGCGCCGAAGTAGGCGGCCTGGAAGAGGGTGAACATCAGACCGGTCCCGATCAGCGAGACCGTCGAGGGCCGCCGCCCGCGCTCCGTCCGCCCGGGACGGCGTACGGCCAGCACCGCCAGCAGCACCACCAGCCCGCCGGCGGAACGCCAGAAGGACAGGGCGAGCGGACCGAGGTCACTGGCCAGGAAGAGGAGGGAGGCGGCCGCCCCGGCGGTGCCCCAGGCGACTCCGGCGACGACGAGGTAGAGCAGGCTGCGCCCGGTGGCGGGCGAGTGGTTCGACACGTGTTTCTCCGCGCGTGCGTGAAGGATGAGGACTACGGGTCATCGCTTCGCGGGCAGCACGGACCGGCCCGGGAACACCGGGCGGGTCTCTCGTTCGGCGGTGGCCGCCCGCGCTAGGCGGCCGGCGGCGAAAGCACGCTGTCGTACATGGGGAGCACCCTACGCCCCGGCCGCCGCGCGGACCAGACCGGACCGGGACGAACCGGTCCGCGGCGCACTACGCCGTCGCCTTCTCGGGCGCGGACTCGGACCCGGACCCGGGCCGGGACGCGGACTCGGGCGCGGGAAGAACCGATTCGCCGGCCACCGCCGGAGCCGGCCGCGAGGACTGCGCGATGAACGCCCCGCCCAGCACCAGGGCGCCGCCGGCCATCTGCCAGGCCGACAGGTGCTCGCCCAGCAGCACCCAGGCCAGGACGGTGGCGACGACGGCCTCCAGATTGGCCACCACGCCCGCCACCTGCGGCGAGAGCATGCGCACCGAGACCACCCCGGTCAGGTACGCGGCCACGGTGGCCACGAGCACCACCCAGCCCAGCAGCACCAGCGCCGGCACCCGCACGCCCCCCAGTGCCGCGTCCCCGCCCAGCACCTGCCAGTCCATCTGCCACGGGCGGGCCAGCGCGGTCATCACCAGGGCGCCGACGATCATGCCGTACGCGATCACGCCCATCGGGTCGGGCACGTCCTCGCCGTCGGTGCCCTGGTCCGCGAAGACGAAGTAGAAGGCCTGGCAGCAGGCGGCGGCGAGGCCGAGGAGCACTCCGAGCGGGTCCAGGCTCAGCCCGGACCAGATCTGGACGACGCAGGCCAGTCCCGCGACGGCCACCGCCGCCCCGGCGGCTGCCGCCCGGGTGACCGGCTTGCGCTGGACGAACCGGATCCAGCCGAGGAGCAGCGCCGGGCCCAGGTACTCCAGCAGCAGGGCCACGCCGACCGGGATCCGCGACAGAGAGGCGAAGTAGAAGGCCTGCACGCCCGCGACGGCGACCAGCCCGAAGCCGGCGAGCAGCAGGGGACGGCGCCGCACCAGGTCATGGTGGCGCCAGGCCAGGGGGGACAGCACCAGGGCCGCCCCCGCCACCCGCAGCCACACCATGTGGAGCGGGTCCAGACCCGCCTCGATCAGCGGCTTCGCCGCGACACCGGAACCACCGAACGCACACGCCGAGACGAGGGCGAGGCCCAGTCCGGCGTTCTTCCCTGACGCTTGCATCGGGCCATCATGACAGGGCGCGTCAGGAGCGTCATCAGAGTGACACCTGTTGAGACGCACCCGATACCGAGCGCGCGGCCACCTCCGATTTCTGACGTCCCATCAGTATTGAATGTTCCGACCCCCGGGGCTACGTTCCGCCGCACGTACCCGACGAGAAGGGGTGGACGCATGGCTGAAGTCACCGCGGAATCACGCATCGAGGCGCCCGCCGCGAAGCTCTGGGCCCAGCTGACCGACTGGGGCGCGTACGGTCAGTGGAGCATGACCCACACCGACTTCCCGGAGGGCGGCCCCGGGAACCTCGCGGTCGGCGCCACCTTCACCGAGAACATGAAGATGATGGGCTTCCCCGCTGAGGTCCTCTGGACCGTCTCGGAGCTGGAGGACCAGCGCCTCTTCGCCATCACGGGCAAGGGCCCGATGGGGGTCGCCGTCCTGACCCGGTACACCCTGACCGCCGACGGCACGGCCACGAAGGTCCGCATCGACGGGGAGTTCACGGGCGCCGCCGTGTCCCTGATGGCGGGCAAGCTCAAGGACTCGGCGACCGCCGCGCTGAACGAGTCGCTGCGCAGACTGGCCGCCCTGGTCGCCTGACCGGCCCGCCCCGCGCACGCACGACGGCGCGCCCCGCGAGACTCCTCGCGGGGCGCGCCGTTCTCGTTCCCGTCGGCCGGGTCAGTGCTCGTCGGCCAGGATCAGGTACAGCTTCTTGCGGGCGTCGTTGATGACCGCGAGGGCCTTCTCCCGCTGCTCGGGCGTGCCGGTCTTGAAGACCTGCCCGAAGGCTTCCATCAGGCCGACGCCGGCGGCACGGATCTCGTGCATCGCCTCGAAGTCGAAGCCGCGCCCGGCGTCCGCCCAGGGGGCGTCGGGGCCCGACTCGGCCTCGGTGCGGCCCGCGTCGGTGAGCGTGAACAGCTTCTTGCCGCCCTCGCTCGCGCTGCTGATCAGCCCCTCGTCCTCGAGCAGCTGGAGGGTCGGGTAGACCGAGCCGGGGCTGGGCTTCCACGCCCCGCCGCTGCGCTCGCCGATCTCCTGGATCATCTCGTAGCCGTGCATGGGCCGGTCGGCGAGCAGCGCCAGGATGGACGCGCGGACGTCGCCGCGCCTCGCCCGTCCGCGCGGGCCGCCGCGCCCGCCCCTTCCGCCGAAGGGCCCGCCGCCGAAGCCGGGCCCGAACGGCCCGAAGGCCGCGCGCAGCCCCCTGAACTCCTCCCGACGGTCCGGCCCGCAGTGGCCGTGACCCCGTCCGTGGTCGTGTCCGTGGTCGTGCTGTCCGCGTGAACGCATCACCGCGCTCCTTTCGTCTGACTGTGTTTCCTTGACGTGTTTCACTATCGCTGATCCATCGCGATGCGTCAACGATATATCGGAAACTATCGCCTGCGAAGTCCGACCGAAGACGACAACACCGGTCCCCACCTGCACCCTTTGGGGTGGATCAGCCAGAGAACTCCTAGTCGACGCTCGTCCGCGCGTGCTGTTCTTGCCCCGCGAAACCATGGGAAGCCGACGAAAGGGGACATCCATGAGCCTTCAGGGACGGATCAGGAAGTGGCTCGCCGCGGTGGCCGGCGCCGCCGCGCTGCTCTCCGTACCGGCGGGGCCGGCGGCCACGGCCGACAGCCGCCCGCCGCTGGTCGGGCGGTACCTCAACCTCCACCAGTGCGTGTACACCCCCACGTTCGGCGCCGACTTCTTCACCACCGTGGTACCGAGCCTCGACGGACGCTTCACGTCCGGGACGAACACCTCGGCCACCGCGGACACGAGCCTCTCCTGCGGCGCCGGGGACGGGAACTTCTCCCCGCTCCACCCGTGGGCGGGCTTCGACACCCTGGACCTCAACGCCGGCCGGTACCTGAACCTGCACCAGTGCGTCTACTACTCCGACGCGCAGCGCGACCACGTCACCACGGTCGCCTACCTCGGCGGCAACGACTTCTCGGCCCGCTCCAACGTCTCCGACACCCGGGACACGACACCGGACTGCGGCCCCGGCCGCGGCCCGTACCACCTCGTCCCCCTGCTGTCCGACGTCAAGGTGCTGGACCTGACCGCCGGGCGTTACGTGAACCTCCAGCAGTGCGTCTACTACTCCGGCCGGAACGGATTCAACGACCACTTCACCACGGTGGTCCCGACGACCCGCGACGGCCGCTTCACCACCGGCACCAAGGTCTCCGGCACCGTCGACACGAGCCCCACCTGCGGTTCCGGAGACGGGAACTTCGCCCTGATCCCCCTCCTGTCGGGAACCAAGGCCCTCTCCCGGACCTGACCGCCCCACCGCACCCGGACCAAGGCCAGTCATCCCGGATTGGCCTTGGCGCGGTTCCGGACCGGCACCCTACGGTCGGTCCATGCGCCTGCGAATCATCGACGCCTTCACCGACCGCCCCTTCCACGGCAACCCCGCCGGGGTCCTCCTCCTCGACGGCCCCTTCCCCCCGGACGCCTGGCTCCAGCAGGTCGCCGCCGAGGTCAACCTCTCCGAGACCGCCTTCGCCCACCCGCTGCCGCCCGGCGGGGACGCCGACTGGGCGCTGCGCTGGTTCACCCCGGCGGCCGAGGTCGACATGTGCGGCCACGCCACCCTCGCCACCGCGCACGCCCTGGCCACCGCCGGCCTGGCCGAGGGCCTGATCCGCTTCACCGCCCGCTGCGGCATCCTCACGGCGGAGGTCGCCGAGGACGGCACCGTGACCATGGACTTCCCCACCTCCTCCCTCACCCCGGTCGACGCGGAGCCCGAGATCGCCCGCGCGCTCGGCGCGGAGATCAAGTCGGTGCACGACACCTCCGCGCACATCGGCGACCTGGTGGTGGAGCTGGCCGACGAGCGGACCGTACGGGAGCTCGCGCCCGACTTCGCGGCCCTGCGCGGCCACTCCCGCCGCGGGGTGATCGTCACGGCGCCCGCTGAGGACCCCTCGCGCGGCTACGACTTCGTCAGCCGCGGCTTCTTCCCCGCCCTCGGCATCGACGAGGACCCGGTCACCGGCAGCGCCCACACCGCCCTCGCCCCGTTCTGGGCGGCGCGCACGGGCCGCACCGAGATGACCGGCCTCCAGGGCGGGGCCCGCCGCGGCCTGGTCCGGGTCCGCCTCAAGGGCGAACGCACCCTCCTGACGGGCCACGCGGTCACGGTCATCGACGGCGAACTGCACGCCTCGCCGTGACGACCGGCTAGGGCGTCGGCAGCCAGCCGACCTTGCCGGCGAGCAGGGCGTACCCGCCGAAGGCCACGATGTCGAGCAGCGCATGCGCGACGACCAGCGGACCGACGCGGCCCCAGCGCCGGTAGGCGAGGACGAAGACGACGCCCATCACGACGTTGCCGAGGAACCCGCCGATGCCCTGGTAGAGGTGGTACGAGCCGCGCAGCAGGGAGCTGGCCAGCAGCGCGGCCGTCGGCGACCAGCCCAGCTGGCCGAGCCGGCGCAGCAGGTAGGCCAGCACGATGACCTCCTCCACCACGGAGTTCTGCACCGCGGAGAGGACCAGTACCGGGAACTTCCACCACACGTCGGGCAGCGCCTCCGGCACCACCGTCAGGTTGAAGCCGGTGGCGCGGGCCGCCAGGTAGAAGGCGAGCCCCGCGCTGCCGATGCCGGCGGCCACCAGCGCGCCCCGGGCCAGGTCGGGCCCGGGGCGGGTGCGGTCGAAGCCGAGCACCCGCAGCCCGGGCGCTCCCTCACGGGTCAGCAGGTGCGCCACGAGCAGCACCGGCACCAGGGCGGTGGCGATCCCGAACAGCTGCCAGGCCAGGTCCAGCCAGGGGCGCCCGGGGGCGTAGGAGCCGTTGAGGGTGGCGGCCTGGTCCTTGAGCCCGCCCGGCTTGGTGAGCGAACCGATGAAGCTGATCAGCGCCGAGACCCCGCTCGCGCCCAGCGACAGCGCGAGCACGAGCAGCGTCTCGATGCGCAGGACACCCCGCCGCCCGTCCTCGCCCAGCTCCACGACCACCGGCTCCGGCTCCGTCCGCACGCCCGACTCCCGTCCTGCCCCGTCCGTCACGCTCCGACCACCCCATACTGCCTCCTCGGAGGCCGGACGGGATCACCGGGACGACGGGACCGGGCGGGGCGGGGCGTGCCCCCGGTCAGCGGCGGGCGGCGGCGGTCGCGTCCGCCTCCTGTTCCTCCAGTCCGACGGGCCAGGTGTGCACGGGCTCGCCCCGGTGCATCAGCTCGCTGTAGCGGCGGGTGGTGGCCGCCAGGGCCGCGTCCCGGTCCAGTCCGCCGGCGAGCGCGCGGTGGTAGGTGTCCACCTGCCAGGTCGCCCCGTTCGCCCGGCGCCGGCACCGCTCCTCGATGATCCCCAGGTAGAGGTCCCGGTCGGCGGGCTCGATGCCCCAGGCGTCCAGCCCGGCGGCGGCCATCGGCAGCAGCTCGTCCAGCACCAGCCGCACGGCGGGCACGCTCACCAGTCCCCCGGAGCGGCCCTTGCGGGGCCAGCGGATCCGCGCGTCGATCCCGTACCGGCAGGCGGCGTCGAAGTTGGCCTCCGCCTCCGCGAAGGACAGCCGCGTCCACACCGGGCGCTGCTCGTCCGCGAGGGTGCGCACCAGCCCGTAGTAGAAGGCGGCGTTGGCGACGACGTCGGCCACGGTGGGCCCGGCCGGCAGCACCCGGTTCTCCACCCGCAGGTGCGGCATCCCGTCGGCCACCCCGTAGACGGGCCGGTTCCACCGGTAGACGGTGCCGTTGTGCAGCACCAGCTCCTGGAGGCTGGGCACCCCGCCCTCGGCGAGCACCCGCAGTGGCTCCTCCTCGTCGCAGATGGGCAGCAGGGCGGGGAAGAAGCGGACGTTCTCGGCGAAGAGCTCGTACACCGAGTCCACCCACCTCTCCCCGAACCAGGTGCGCGGCCGCACCCCCTGGGCCTGGAGCTCGGGCGGCCGCGTGTCGGTGGCCTGGGTGAACAGCGGCGGGCGCGACTCGCGCCACAGCTCCCGGCCGAACAGGAACGGCGAGTTGGCCCCCACCGCTATCTGTACGGCGGTCACCGCCTGGGCGGCGTTCCACACGTCGGAGAACCGCGCCGGGGTGACCTGGAGGTGCAGCTGCACCGAGGTGCAGGCGGCCTCCGGCACGATCGACCCGGTGCTCCAGGTCAGCCGCTCGACCCCCTCGATGTCCAGCCGGAAGTCCTCGCCGCGCATCATCAGGATCTGCTCGTTGAGCAGCGAGTAGCGGTCCACGGCCGACAGGTTGGCCAGGGCCAGGTCGGCGCGGGTGATCGTCGGCAGGATGCCGATCATCACCACCCCGGCGTCGATCTCCGCGGCCTGCCGGTGGGCGTAGTGGAGGCCCGCGCTCAGCTCCTCGGCGAGCCGGTCGAATACCCGGCCGTCGAGCCGGTGCGGTAGTACGTTCACCTCCAGGTTGAACATTCCCAGTTCGGTCTGGAAATCGGGGCTCGCAATCCGCTCCAGTACCTGCGCATTCACCATGCGCGGCAAACCGTCGGCACCCGCGAGATTCAGCTCGATCTCCAGCCCCATCATGTTCTTGGGGCGGTCGAACCTCTTCTCCGCCAGAAGCCGCTCCAGTCCCTCCAGGCACTCGTGAAGCTTCCTCCGATACCGATGCCGATCGGACAGGTCGAAACCGCCTGCCACGACCTTCTCCCCCATCGAAGTGTCCCTCCTCGAGCGGGCCTGGCCCGGGGCACCCGGGCGCGCGTTACGGTCGATGATGCCCAGGGGCCGTGATCGATAACGCGCCGGGGAGCGGCTTGGCGGGGAGCGCGCGCCGGTGTGGCCGGATGGGCGCTCCGGCACATTCCTCCGGCAACCCGCGCCGCGCAAATTCCGCATGGGCTTTGCCGTTTCATGATTAGCGGCACTTTCCAGCCGAGCCCCCGTCCGGTAACCTCCGAGGTCAGCGCGGTCCTTCACGCGCAAAACGGCATGAATACTCTGACAGCGGGACCGGTAAGCGCCTTGTCGGCAATAGGCGGGACAGCTAGCCGAAACACTGTGTGAACACATGTCGTATAAACTCCGCAAACGAGGCAGAGAGTTGGCGCGCGGCCATTGCCCCAATGCCCACCTCTGACCCCAGAATGCGACAGCGCCGTCCGCCCCTTCCCCTGCACCACAGGTCTCCCAAGTGAGAGGCGACCCACCATGCCGCTGCATGTCCACCCGGCCCCCGCGCCCGCCCTGCGCAGCGTCCTCGCGGCACTCGGTTCTCCCACCGCCGTCCACGAGGCACACACCCCCGCCCTGCGCGCGGTCCAGGGTCCCCTGACCGCCGAGCTCCCCCTTCCGGTCCACGTGCTCGACCGCCTGAGCATGTCCGGCCGCGCGGCCGGCGGCAGGCCGCCCCGTACCCGCCTCACCGGCTGGCGGTTCCTGATCCGCAGCGGCGACCGCTTCGTGGCGGCGGCCGACACCCGCCTGACCCCGGACGGCTGGGCCTTCTCACACTTCTTCGAGGGCCCCTACGTCGCCGCCACCGAGCGCGCCCTGCGCCAGGCGGAGCAGCTCGGCAAGAGCTACCAGCCCCGGCTGCTGTCCGTACCGGAGCTGTACATGCTGACCCTGTGGCTGCACGGGGCGGTCGGCGCCGACGCCGCCGCCGGCCTGCCCGCCGCCGCCGACCTGCTGGTGCCGCTGGCCCCGGCCCCGCCCGGGATCGCCCCCTACCGGCCGCATCCCGTCTCGGAGCTGCTGCCCGTACTGACCCACCGGCTGACCCCGGCCGCCCCGCCGGTCCCGCCCACCCTGGCGGCCCCCGCGGCCTGAACCGTCCGCTCCGGCGCCCGGCGCGACCCGTGATCCGGGCCGCGCCGGCGGCACGTCCGGGCCCGGACCGGCGGCGGCGCGCCGGCTCACCCGGATGACCCATTCGGCCTAGTCCTGCGGGACCAGCCGCGAACCATCCGAAAGGACAGGGCAGTTGGCTTGAACCGCCCGCACGAGTGATGCGTCCTCAATCCATGAGGACTGCTGCGGGGAAATCCCTGCGAAGCGGCCCTCGTGGGGGAAGACTGAGGACATCCTCCCCGCAGGCGCGGGGACGACCCAGGGGGACGGCCATGAATCACGCATCGAGCCGTAGCGAACAGACCACACCGCAGCGAAAGAACGCATCCATGTGCCAGCACCAGCCTGCCTGCCCGTCATCAGAGTCCGCCGACCGGGAGGCCGCGCGCCCGGTGGCCAACCACCCGGAGCAGGGCTGGAGCCTGCTGTGCAACGGCGTCCTGCTCTTCGAGGACACCGGTGAGCTGCTGCCGGACGGCAAGATCATCGCTCCGCACCGCCCGCTCGCGGCGGCCTGAGCGCGCACCGAACAGGCACGCGACGCACGAAGGGGCCGGTCCCGGAGCGGATAGCTCCGGGACCGGCCCCTTCGACGTGGCACCGGCGGCCCCTCACGGGGCCGCCGGGCCGTGCGATCAGTTGTCGTACTCGTCCAGCGGCGGGCAGGAGCACACCAGGTTGCGGTCGCCGAAGGCGCCGTCGATCCGGCGCACCGGCGGCCAGTACTTCTCGGCGGCGACGACGCCACCGGGGAAGACGGCCTCGTCGCGGGTGTACGGGTGGTTCCACTCGCCGCCCAGGGACGCCGCCGTGTGCGGGGCGTTGGCCAGCGGGTTGTCGTCCGCCGGCCACTCGCCGCCCGCGACCCGCTCGATCTCGGCGCGGATGGCGATCATCGCGTCGCAGAAGCGGTCGATCTCGGCGAGGTCCTCGGACTCCGTCGGCTCGATCATGAGCGTGCCGGCGACCGGGAAGGACATGGTCGGGGCGTGGAAGCCGTAGTCGATCAGACGCTTGGCGATGTCGTCGACGCTGACACCGGTCTCCTTCGACAGCGGGCGCAGGTCGATGATGCACTCGTGCGCGACCAGGTCGCCCGGGCCGGTGTAGAGCACCGGGTAGTGCGGCTCCAGGCGCTTGGCGATGTAGTTGGCGCCGAGCACCGCGACCTGGGTGGCGCGCTTGAGGCCCTCGCCGCCCATCAGGCGCACGTACGACCAGGAGATCGGCAGGATGCCCGCGGAGCCCCACGGTGCGGCCGAGATCGGGCCGACGCCCGTCTCCGGGCCGGCGGTCGGCTGGAGCGGGTGGTTCGGCAGGTACGGGGCCAGGTGCGCCCGGACACCGACCGGGCCGACGCCCGGGCCGCCGCCGCCGTGCGGGATGCAGAAGGTCTTGTGCAGGTTGAGGTGCGAGACGTCGCCGCCGAAGTGACCCGGCTTGGCCAGGCCCACCAGGGCGTTCAGGTTGGCGCCGTCCACGTAGACCTGGCCGCCCGCCTCGTGCACCTGGGCGCAGATGTCGGCGACGTGCTCCTCGAACACACCGTGCGTCGAGGGGTACGTGATCATGAGCACGGCCAGCTCGTCGCGGTGCTGCTCGATCTTGGCGCGCAGGTCGTCGGTGTCCACCTCGCCGTCGTCGGCGGTCTTGACGACGACGACCTTCATGCCGGCCATCACGGCGCTGGCGGCGTTGGTGCCGTGCGCGGAGGACGGGATGAGACAGATGGTGCGCTGCTCGTCGCCGTTCGCGCGGTGGTAGGCGCGCACGGCCAGCAGGCCGGCGAGCTCACCCTGGGAGCCGGCGTTCGGCTGGATGGAGACCTTGTCGTAGCCGGTGACCTCGCAGAGACGTTCCTCCAGCTCGCTGATGAGCGTGAGGTAACCGCCCGCCTGCTCGACCGGGGCGAAGGGGTGCAGCTGGCCGAACTCGGGCCAGGTGACCGGCTCCATCTCGGTGGTCGCGTTGAGCTTCATGGTGCAGGAGCCCAGCGGGATCATGCCGCGGTCCAGCGCGTAGTCCTTGTCCGAGAGCTTGCGCAGGTAGCGCAGCATCGCGGTCTCGGAGCGGTGCTGGTGGAAGACCGGGTGGGTCAGGTACGCGTCCGAGCGCAGCAGGCCCTCGGGCAGCGTGTCCTCGGTGGTGGCGTCCAGGCCCTCGATGTCGGCGGAGACGCCGAAGGCGGCCCAGACGGCCTCGATGTCGGCGCGCAGGGTCGTCTCGTCGCAGGAGACCGAGACGTGGTCGGCGTCGGCCTGGTAGAGGTTGACGCCGTTCTCGCGGGCGGCGGCGACGACCTCGGCGGCCTTGCCGGGGACCCGGGCGGTGACGGTGTCGAAGAAGGAGCCGTGCACCAGCTCGACCCCGCCGGCCGTCAGGCCCGCGGCGAGGAGCGCGGCGTAGCGGTGGGTCCGGCGGGCGATCGTCTTCAGGCCGTCCGGGCCGTGGTAGACGGCGTACATGCCGGCCATGACGGCGAGCAGCACCTGGGCGGTGCAGATGTTGCTGGTGGCCTTCTCGCGGCGGATGTGCTGCTCGCGGGTCTGGAGGGCCAGGCGGTAGGCCTTGTTGCCGTCCGCGTCCACGGAGACGCCGACGAGGCGGCCGGGCAGCGAGCGGGCGTGCTTGGCCTGGACGGCCATGTAGCCGGCGTGCGGGCCGCCGAAGCCCATCGGGACGCCGAAGCGCTGGGTGGTGCCGACCGCGATGTCCGCGCCGAGGGCGCCCGGGGAGGTCAGCAGGGTCAGCGCGAGCAGGTCGGCGGAGACGGTGACGATCGCGCCGAGCTCGTGGGCCTGGTCGATGACGGCCTTGATGTCGCGCACGGCGCCGGAGGCGCCCGGGTACTGCAGGAGCACGCCGTAGACGCCGCGCTCGGCGATCTCGGCGGGGATGCCCTCGGAGAGGTCCGCGACGACGACCTCAATGCCGATCGGCTCGGCACGGGTCTCGATCACGGCGATGGTCTGCGGCAGCGCGTCGGCGTCGATGAGGAAGACGTTCCCCTTGACCTTGCCCACGCGGCGGGCCAGCGTCATGGCCTCGGCGGCGGCGGTGCCCTCGTCGAGCAGGGAGGCGCCGGAGGTCGGCAGGCCGGTCAGTTCGGCGACGACCGTCTGGAAGTTCAGGAGCGCCTCCAGGCGGCCCTGGGAGATCTCCGGCTGGTACGGGGTGTAGGCCGTGTACCAGGCCGGGTTCTCCATGACGTTGCGCAGGATCACCGGCGGCGTGAACGTCCCGTAGTAGCCGAGGCCGATCATCGACGAGAGGACCTGGTTGCGGTCGGCGAGCGAACGCAGCTCGGCGAGCACCTCGGCCTCGGTGCGCGCCTCGGGCAGGTTCAGCGCTTCGGCGGTCTTGATCACATCCGGCACCGCGGCGGCGGTCAGCTCGTCGAGGGAGCCGTAGCCCACCTGGGCGAGCATCTTCGCCTGCGCCTCGGCATCCGGGCCGATGTGACGCTGCTCGAAGGGGATGCCCCGCTCGAGCTGGGAGAGCGGAATGCGGTTGGCGGTCATTACGGAGGCCTCCTGGTCGTATGACCTGCGAGGGGCACCACGGCGCGGGCACCCGGACGGCCTCCCCCTCTGTCATCTCAACCTGAGAGCTTCACCGGAGTCGTGGGGGTCGCCCGTCGTCCGGCTTTCACCGTCGGTGAGGAGTGGGGACCGGCACTGCGCGCCCGGGCACCCGCTCCTGCTTTCCAGAGTGGCCTCGTCGCGTGCGGTACGTATGCCTGAGAGATTCCGGGGAGGATTTGCTCCTTCGGCGCCTCCGTCGAGCTCACTCGGAGGACTCTCCCGCACAGGGTCAACAGCCGTCACCCAGCCTACCAGCGAGGATCTGGACCCTCCCTCGAGTGGCCCCCTATCGCAATATGCACTTTTGTAGTCATTACGGATGACTGCGACCACGTGGAGGGACCGTGCAGACCGACATCGATCCGCGCAGCCTGATCGGCCGCAAGGCGTTCGACCGGAACGGGGCCAAGATCGGCACCGTGGACGAGGTCTACCTGGACGACGCCACGGGAGTCCCGGAGTGGGCCGCGGTCCGCACCGGCCTGTTCGGGCGGGACGCCTTCGTCCCGCTGGAGCCCAGCGAGGTGGTCGGAGAGGTGCTGCGCGTCCCCTTCGACCGCTCCCTGATCAAGGACGCCCCCGACTTCGGCGTCGGCCGCCACCTCTCCCCGGAGCAGGAACTCCGGCTCTACCACCACTACGGCCTGGACGTCTCCCTGCCCGGCGAATTCCACTTCCCCCCGGCGGACAAAGGCTAGGGCTCCGGCCTTCCCACCAGCGGCAGCGGATCGGAGGCCTCCAGCTCCGGGTCGTCCATCTGGAACGTACGGACCCGCCCGGGCGGCGATCCGGGCTGCTCGAAGCGCACGGTCACCCGCCCGACCCCGCTGCCCTGCACCCACCCGGGCCCGTACACCGCGTGCCGCACGTCACTGCCCGCGGGCCAGTGCCGTACGACGGCGGCCTGCGGGTCCTCCCCGGCCGCCCCCGGCGTCCCCGGAGCCCCGGAGGACCCCGGGGCCCCTTCTGCGGCCCCTTCCGGCTCCGGGGTCCCGTCCGGCGGGGCGCCGCCCGGCTCCGGCTCCACCGCGCCGAGTGCCTGGGCGAAGAGGTCCTCCTGGGTGTAGTCCGCGAGCCCGCTCACCCCGACGCCCAGCAGCCGCACCCCGCCGGTGGTGTCCACGCCCTCCAGCAGCCGCGCGGCCGCCTCCCGCACCACCGCCGGATCGTCGGTGGGCCCGCGCAGGGTCTCGGAGCGGGTGAGGGTGGAGAAGTCGTAGCGGCGCACCTTCAGGACGATGGTCCGCCCCGAGTGTCCCGAGGCCCGCAGCCGGCCCACGCAACGGTCGGCCAGCCGCTGCACCTCGTAGCGGATCCGCACCCGGTCGTGCAGGTCCACGTCGAAGGTGTCCTCGACCGACACCGACTTCGCGTCCCGCTCCGCGACCACCGGCCGGTCGTCCAGCCCCAGGGCCATCCGGTACAGGCCGACCCCGTGGGCCCGGCCCACCATCCGCACCAGCTCGTCCTCGCCGGCCTCGGCCAGCTCCCCCACCGTGGTGATCCCGGCCCGGCGCAGGTGCTCCCCGGTCGCCGGGCCCACCCCGGGCAGGGTCCGCACCGGCATCGGGGCGAGCAGCTCCCGCTCGGTGCCCGGTTCGATCAGCAGCAGCCCGTCCGGCTTGGCCTCCTCGGAGGCCACCTTGGCCAGCATCTTCGACCCGGCCAGACCGACCGAGCCGCTGAGCCCGGTGGCGGCCGTGATGTCGGCGCGCAGCCGCTCGCCCGCGGCCCGGGCGCTCGCCGAGTCGAAGGCCGTCCCGCCCGCCTCCAGGTCCACGAAGGCCTCGTCCAGGCTGAGCGGCTCCACCAGCGGGGACAGCTCGCGCAGCAGGGCCATGACGATCTCGCTGACCTCGCGGTAGAGCGGGAAGCGCGGGATCAGGTACGCGCCGTTGGGGCAGAGCCGGCGGGCCTGGGCGGTGGGCATCGCCGAGTGCACCCCGAAGCGCCGGGCCTCGTACGAGGCGGTGGCCACCACCCCGCGCGGGCCGAGCCCCCCGACGATCACGGCCTTCCCGCGCAGGCTGGGCTTCGACGCCTGTTCCACGGAGGCGTAGAAGGCGTCCATGTCCAGATGCAGGATGGTCGGGGCGGTTCTCACGGCACCGATGCTGCCCTATGCCACTGACAACGCGGTGATCTTCCGTCCCCGCGCCCGGCGGCCGTGTGGGCCGGCCGCCGGCCCGGGTGCCAGTCGGCCCCGGTGTCAGCCGGCTCGGTTGCGGCGGGCGGCGAGCTCGTCGGCCGGGTTGTGGCCGACGACGGTCTCACCCGTGTCCACGCGCTCCCCGTGCAGCTGCGACAGGGCGTTCTCCACGTCCCGCCAGACCACCCCGACCGCGATGCCGAAGACGCCCTGGCCGCCCTGGAGCAGGCTCACGACCTGGTCGGGGGAGGTGCACTCGTACACGGTCGCGCCGTCGCTCATCAGCGTCATGCGCTCCAGGTCCGAGAAGCCCCGGCCGCGCAGGTGCTGGACGGCGGTGCGGATGTTCTGGAGGGCGACCCCGGTGTCCAGGAAGCGCTTCACGATCTTGAGGACGACGACGTCGCGGAAGCTGTACAGCCGCTGGGTCCCCGACCCGTACGCGGGCCGCACGCTGGGCTCCACCAGCCCGGTGCGCGCCCAGTAGTCCAGCTGCCGGTAGGTGATCCCGGCGGCGGCGCAGGCCGTCGGTCCGCGGTAGCCGACCTGCTCGGGACCCGGGGCGTCGTTCACCGGTCCGACCGGCGTCGACGCCGGCTGACGGTGCGCGGGACCCGCCCCGCCGCCGAGCAGCGGCGACGGACCGCCGTCACTCCGTACGGGGACTCCCCCGGTCGTACCGTCGCCCGTGATCCTCACGCCGACCCTCCGTCCTTGACCTGCCACCTTGAAGGTAGGCAGTGACCAGGGGTGCGTCAACGATCGCCACACTCGGCACGCCGAGTGATAATCACCCTGAGAGTGGTTTCCCGTACCCCTTTGCGGGGAAAGGCTACTCGAATGGGCTGAGAGTTCCCGGTGGACGACGCGGCCCGCACCGCGATCGTTTCCGGCCCTACTGCGGGCCCGTCCCGAAGTCCTCGGGAGAGATCTGGTCGAGGAACTCGCGGAACTTCTCCACCTCGTCCTCCTGCTCGTCGGGAATGGCGATTCCGGCGTCGTCCAGCACGCCGTCACTGCCGTAGATCGGCGTCCCCGTCCGCAGGGCCAGCGCTATGGCGTCGGAAGGCCGCGCGCTCACCTCGACGCCGCTGGCGAAGACCAGCTCGGCATAGAAGACGCCCTCCCGCAGATCCGTGATCCGGACCTCGGTCAGCTCCTGGCCCACCGCCTCCAGCACGTCCTTGAACAGGTCGTGCGTCAGCGGCCTGGCAGGGGCCATCCCCTGCTGCGCGAAGGCAATGGCGGTCGCCTCCCCAGGACCGATCCAGATGGGGAGGTACCGGTCGCCTCCCACTTCACGCAGGAGCACGATCGGCTGGTTGGAGGGCATTTCCACCCGGACACCCACAACGTCGAGCTCGTTCACACAGCAACCCTAGGACCTGCCCGGCAGGTTTGGGTAGTCGGGGCCCGGCACAGGCGTGCGCGTTCAGTGCAGCCGGACCCCGAGAGCGGCCTCCACGAAGGCCTCGTGGAGCCGTACGGACAGCCCCGCGAGCTCCTTCATGGTGGCCTCGGCGTGCGTCCTGGTCTGCGGATTGCGGTGCCGGCGCAGCGGCGCCACCAGCTGCTCCACCAGGCCGGCCTCCCGGTCGGCCGCCGCCTTCACGGCCCGCAGGTGGCGCGGCTCCAGCCCGAACCGGCCGAGATCGGCGATCAAGCGGGCCACCGTGACGGCCTCGGCGTCGAACCCGCCGCCCGGTGCCTCCGCGACGAGCCCGTACGACTCCCACTCGCCGAGCTGTGCCTCGTCCACCTCGGCGGCGGCGATCAGCTCGGCCCGCCCCACCCGGGCCACGGTCGGCCGCTCCGCCTCCGCCTCCCCGTACCCCGCGGTACGCGCGCCGCCCTCCACGGACTCGCCGTGCGCGGCCGGAGCCGGAATCCGGACCTGCTCGCCCCGGTCGAGCGCGTCGAGCTGCTCACGGATGACCTTCAGCGGCAGGTAGTGGTCGCGCTGGAGGCGCAGGATCCGCGCCAGCCGCTCGACGTCGTCCGTACTGAACTTGCGGTACCCGGAAGGCGTGCGCCGGGGCTCGACGAGCCCCTCGGCCTCCAGGAACCGGATCTTCGAGATCGTCACTTCGGGGAACTCGTCACGCAGCATGGTGAGCACCGTGCCGATGCTCACCAGCTGCCCGGCCGAGCCGGCGGTGCCGGCGGCGCCCTTCTTCGGGGCGCCGCCGGTCGGGGTGCGCAGCATGGGACCTTCCCTCCGGAGGTCCCCCCGGAGGATCTCCGGGGGTGGGGTCAGACGCCCCGCAGGCTGGCGTAGAAGACCAGCCGGTACTTGCCGATCTGCACCTCGTCGCCGTTGTGCAGGGCGACCGAGTCGATCGGCTCGCGGTTCACGTACGTGCCGTTGAGGCTGCCCACGTCGGCGACGGTGAAGCCGCCCTCGGGGCCGCGGCGGAACTCGACGTGCAGCCGGGAGACGGTGACGTCGTCCAGGAAGATGTCGCTCTGCGGGTGACGGCCCGCCGTGGTCAGCTCGCCGTCGAGCAGGAAGCGGCTGCCGGAGTTGGGTCCGCGCCGCACGATGAGCAGGGCGGAACCGGGGGGCAGCGCCTCCACCGCGGCCTGGGCCTCGGGCGAGAGCGAGGGCGAGACGTGCTGTCCGGTCGCCTCGGCCTCATAGGCCTCCAGGCCCGAGATCGAGATGGTGGACGTGGTCTCCGAGGCGCGCTCCGGCGTCAGACCGGCCCGCAGCGGCGCCCCGCAGTTGGAGCAGAAACGGCTCGCCGCGTCGCTGCGGTGCCCGCACCTGCCACACGTCTGCTCGGCCGGCATGGACGGCTCCTCGCGCCGCGGCTGGCCCGCGGAGACGTTGGTGGCGTACGGGTCGGGGGCAAAGCCGCCGCCCGTACCGGAGGTTGACGGTTCTCCGAAACCTATGCGCCCCGCAGCCGCGGGGTCGCCGGACGACGCGCCGCCTCCGGGGCCGGCCACCTCGTCACGGAAGAGCGGCCGGTCTCCCTGACCCTCTCCCTCGCCGTGCCCCGCACGGTGACGTGCCGTACCGCTTTCCTCGCGGTTCTTCTTGCCGAACAACTTCTCAAACAACTTCACGGGCGATTCCCCTTGACCGAAACAGACCCGCCCGTGGGGCAGGACGAACTCCGCATACACACACCTGCCGACCCGGACATTCTGACAACGTCCGTAACCACCAGACAGTTTCCACCACGCACCGCGACTTCGGTGCGTCGACCCCCCGCAGGCGTCAGCCCGCGTGGGACCCTTCCCGCTGCGCCCCGTCTCACTGCGATGACGACCGAGCGTAGTCAGGCTGCTTCGCAGCCCGCAAGGCATCCACAACGATCTTCGCCGACCGTGTGACGGCGACCGTGGCCTGTTCCTTCTCCATGGTCTGTACGACACCGCCCGGAATGTTGAGCGCCGGCTCCAGATCCTGTGGCTTGCCGATCACCTTGAACTCATAGGGCTGTGTGATCTTCTTACCGTCGATCGCGACCCCGCCGCCCTCGTCCGAGAAGTACGACCCCGCCACGACCCGCACCCCGTTGATCTGGATCGCCTCGGCCCCGGCGGCGCGCAGCTCCTGGAGGGTGTCCAGCAGCTGGTCGGAGCGCACCAGGCCCTTGGCGTCAGTGATCTTCAGCGTGATGCCGGGACCCTGTGCCGCCACGGTACCGGCCAGGATGCCCAGTTGGCGCTCCCGCTCCAGGGTCTGCTTGCGCGCCTCCTCGGCCTGGTTGGAGCTGTTCTGGAGCTCCTTGCGCTGGTCGTCCAGCTTCTGCTTCTCGTCCTCCAGGCGCTTGGTCCGCCCGTCCAGCTCGTCCAGGATCCGCACCAGGTCCTCCTGGCGGGCACCGCGCAGCGGTGCGCTGGAGTCGCTGTTGGAGCGCACCTGGATCGCGAGGCCGAGGCCCAGGACGAACAGCAGCAGCGCGACGATCAGTTGGGCGCGGCTGAACCGCGGCGGCCACAGGCCCGCCGCCAGCCGCTGCCGTCCGGTCTGCTCCGGCTCCGGGGCCGGGGCCGGGGCCGGGGCCGGGGCCGGGGCCGGGACGGGCACCGGCTCGGGCACCGGCTCCTTCTGCGGGGTGTCGTCCGTGCTCATCGGCCTCACGCCCGGAAGACGTGCCGGCGGATGGCCGCCGCGTTGGAGAAGATCCGGATGCCGAGGACGACGACCACGCCGGTCGACAGCTGCGAGCCGACGCCCAGCTTGTCGCCGAGGAAGACGATCAGGGCGGCGACGACCACGTTCGACAGGAAGGACACCACGAAGACCTTGTCCACGAAGATCCCGTCCAGCATCGCGCGCAGGCCGCCGAACACCGCGTCCAGGGCCGCCACCACGGCGATCGGCAGATAAGGCTCCACCACGGCCGGCACTTCGGGGCGGACCAGAAGTCCGGCCACCACTCCCGCCAGGAGGCCCAGTACCGCGATCACGACGCACCCTTCTTCGGCTCTTCTGCGGTAGCCGTCCGCACGGTCAGGCTCGACGCGGCCGGCAGCTTCACCTCGTCCACCGGGGACAGGCTGTAACGGATCCCGTAGCTCTCCTGCAGTACGTGCAGGTACTGCCCGTCCACGGAGTCCTGGAACACGGTGCCGAGCCGTTTCTTGTCCCCGATCGCGAGGACCTCGTACGGCGGCACCAGCGGCCTGTTGTCGACCAGTATCGCGTCACCGGCCGCTCTGATCGCCGACAGCGCCGTCAGCCGCTGTCCGTTGATCGAGACGGCCTCCGCCCCGGACTGCCAGAGCCCGTTGACGATCCGCTGCATGTCCCGGTCGCGCACCCGCCCGGTGTCCGAGAACCCGGCGCTCTCGCGCGGGCCGCCTCCGCCGCCCGACGAGGACCCCTTGGCATCGTCCACCACAAGCTTGACGCCGGGGCCGTGCACTTCGGTTGCACCCGACAGCAACGCCGTGAGCTGGGCCTGCCGGCCGCCCGGCTGCTTCAGCGCCTCCCGCTGGCGGTCCGCGACCTCGGTCCGCAGCCGTTCGACGTCCCGCTCCAGGGTGTCGGCGTGCCGGTCGGCCCGCTCGACCCGGTCGATCAGCTCCTGGCGCTCCTTGGCCAGCACCGGCGCCGCCACCCGGGCCTGAGCGGCACCGAGGGTGACGACCATGGCGGCGAGGACGAGCCCGGCGGCGAGCGCCAGCTTGGCCTTGAGCGTGCGCGGCAGCCCCGCCGTACCGTCCTGCGCCCGCCGGGCCGAGGCTTCCGCATAGCCCTCGTCGAGGCTGTGGTCCATCACGTGGGTCAGCAGCGACATGGACGCGTCCGGGCGCGCGGGCGGCGTGGCCGAACTCCGGTTGTTGGGCGCCTGCGACATGCCGCACATCGTCGCATGTCGGCCCCGCCCATTCCCAATGCGCCCTACCGGCGGGCCGGGGCGGGTGACTCCCCGCGCCCGGCCCGCCGTACTCCTGTCCCCGTCCGTACGCCCGTACGGACGGGGGCGGGCTCAGTGCTGGCCGGCTCCGTCGACGACGGCGGCCCACTCGTCCAGCAGGGCCTGCGCGGACTCGTCGTCGGGGCCCTCGGCCCACAGGTGGGTGACCGCCTCCGCCGGGTCCGGCAGGACCAGCGCCCACCGCCCGTCGGCCTCGACCACCCGCACGCCGTCGGTGGTGTCCACCTGCCGGTCGCCGGCCGCCTCCACGACCCGCCGCATCACGAGCCCCTTGGCCGCCCACGGGGTCGGCACGTCCCGCTTGAGCACGTGCGCCCGCGGGATCCGGGAGTCGATCTGGCTCAGCGTGAGCTGGGTCCGCGCGACCAGCCCGATGAGCTGGACGAAGGCCGCCGATCCGTCGAAGACGCTGCTGAACTCCGGAACGATGAACCCGCCCCGGCCGTCGCCGCCGAAGATCGTGGTCTCCTCGCGGCCCACCCGGGTCAGGTCGTCCGGCGAGGTCGTCGTCCACTCCACCTGGGTGCCGTGGTACGCCGCCACCTGCTCGGCGACCCGGGTCGTGGTCACCGGCAGGGCGACCTTGCCGCTGCGCTTCTCCGCCGCCACCAGGTCGAGCAGGACGAGCAGCGCCCTGTCGTCCTCGATGATCCGTCCCCGCTCGTCCACGAGGGAGATCCGCTCGCCGACCGGGTCGAACCGCACGCCGAAGGCCGCCCGGGCGGAGGCCACGATCTCCCCGAGCCGCACCAGTCCGGCACGCCGGGACTCGTGGCTCTCGGTCGGCCGGGACTCGTCGAGTCCGGGGTTGATCGTCAGCGCGTCCACCCCGAGCCGGCCGAGCAGGCTGGGCAGGACGAGCCCGGCGCTGCCGTTCGAGGCGTCCACGACCACCTTGAGGCCGGAGTCGGCGATGCCGGTGGTGTCCACCCGCCGCAGCAGCGAGCCGGTGTACGAGTCGAAGACGCTCGACGGGAACTGGAGGTCGCCGATCTCCCCGGGGAAGGCGCGGCGGTACTCCTGACGTGCGTAGACGCGGTCCAGCTTGCGCTGCTGCGCCTGCGAGAGGTCCGCTCCCCGCTCGTCGAGGAACATGATGTCCACCGAGTCCGGCACCCCGGGCGAGGTCCGGATCATGATCCCGCCCGCGGCGCCGCGGGCCGTCTGCTGACGGGCCACGGGCAGCGGGACGTTCTCCAGGTCGCGGACGTCGATGGCGCTGGCCTGGAGCGCCGAGATCACGGCGCGCTTGAGCGCTCGGGCTCCTCGGGAGTGGTCACGGGCCGTGGTGACGATCGCCCCCTTCTTGAGGGTGGTCGCGTAGGCCCCGGCGAGCTTCACCACCAGCTCGGGGGTGATCTCCACGTTGAGGATGCCGGAGACCCCGCGCGCGCCGAACAGGTGGGCCTGCCCGCGCGACTCCCAGATCACCGAGGTGTTGACGAAGGCGCCGGCTTCGATCGTCTTGAAGGGGTAGACGCGTACGTTGCCCTGCACGATCGATTCCTCACCGACGAGGCACTCGTCGCCGATGACGGCGCCGTCCTCGATGCGGGCGGCCCGCATGATGTCGGTGTTCTTGCCGATGACGCAGCCGCGCAGGTTGCTGTGCGGCCCGAGGTAGACGTTGTCGTGGACCACGGCCTTGTGCAGGAAGGCCCCGCTCTTGACGACCACGTTCGATCCGACGACGGTGTGCTCGCGGACCTCCGCCCCGGCCTCGACCTTGGCGTAGTCCCCGATGTACAGCGGGCCGCGCAGCACGGCGTCCGGGCTGACCTCGGCGCCTTCGGCGATCCACACCCCGGGCGAGATCTCGAAGCCGTCCATGTCGACCTGGACCTTGCCCTCGAGCACGTCGGCCTGTGCCTTGACGTAGCTCTCGTGGGTGCCCACGTCCTCCCAGTAGCCCTCGGCCACGTAGCCGTAGATCGGCCGGCCCTCCTTCATCAGCTGCGGGAAGACGTCACCTGACCAGTCCACCGAGACGTCGGGGTCGACGTAGTCGAAGATCTCCGGCTCCATCACGTAGATGCCGGTGTTGATGGTGTCCGAGAACACCTGTCCCCAGGTCGGCTTCTCGAGGAAGCGCTCGACCTTCCCCTCCTCGTCCACGATGGTGATGCCGAATTCCAGCGGGTTCGGCACCCGGGTGAGGCACACCGTGACGAGTGCGCCCTTCTCCTTGTGGAAGCTGATGAGGTCGGTGAGGTCGAAGTCGGTGAGCGCGTCGCCGGAGATGACCAGGAAGGTGTCGTCCTTCAGGGCCTCCTCGGCGTTCTTCACGCTGCCGGCGGTGCCGAGTGGCTTCTCCTCGTTGGCGTAGGTGAGCTCCATCCCGAGCTCCTCGCCATCACCGAAGTAGTTCTTGACGAGTGACGCCAGGAACTGGACTGTGACCACGGTCTCGCTGAGCCCATGCCGCTTGAGCAGCCTGAGCACGTGCTCCATGATCGGCCGGTTCGCCACCGGCAGGAGCGGCTTGGGCATGCTTGAGGTCATGGGGCGAAGCCGCGTTCCTTCGCCACCGGCCATCACGACGGCCTTCATGTCGGAAGAGTCCTCCTAGAGAGATGACGGTCTGGCCGACCTCACCCACCCCGAACGGATACTCCGCTACTCCTCCGCGTCAGCACCGGCGCCGAGTGAGCTCAATCGGCCGTGGCGTCCGCCTTCACCAGACGGCGGACTTGCACCACGTAAAGGATTCCTGCCCACCAATAGAGCGTTGTACCCCATCCTGCGAACGCCCATCCGAAAACGGACGCCATCCAGGCCAACCACCCCGTACCGTCACTGAGCAGGAGCAGTGGGAAGGCGTACATCAGGTTGAAGGTGGCGGCCTTGCCGAGGAAGTTGACCTGGGGCGGCGGATAGCCGTGCCGGCGCAGGATCCACACCATGACCAGCAGCATTGCCTCACGGGCCAGCAGCGCCGCGGTGAGCCACAGGGGCAGAATCCCCCGGTAGGTGAGTCCGAAGAGCGTGGTCAGGACGTAGAGCCGGTCGGCGGCGGGGTCCAGGAGCCGGCCCAGTTTGCTGATCTGGTTCCAGCGCCGCGCGAGTTTCCCGTCGAGGTAGTCACTGACGCCGCTCAGCATGAGCACGAGCAGTGCCCAACCGTCGTGCTTGGCCAGGATGAGCCAGAGGAACAGCGGCACGCCGACGAGGCGGGCCATGCTGAGGATGTTCGGAATGGTGAAAATTCGGTCAGTCTGGACCCGAGTCTCCTGGACCTCCACCCGGGGGCCTCCACTGTGACTGTAGAAATGTCGAATCTATGCTCCCCTGACCCTACAGGAGTCCCCGGGCGGCCCCGGAACGCAGAAAAGCCCCGCACCATGAATGGTGCGGGGCTTTCCCACAATGATTGTTCGGCGGCGTCCTACTCTCCCACAGGGTCCCCCCTGCAGTACCATCGGCGCTGAAAGGCTTAGCTTC
>NZ_JBEPFL010000048.1:0-51953 GCF_040301925.1 Streptomyces sp. NPDC000075 | reverse complement strand
CTTCTGGGCGGGGGGGGGGGTGGTTACACCGGGGGGGGGCCGGCCGCGCGTCGGGCGCGGGGCGGGGGTCCGGCCGGCAGGAAGCCTAGGGCCGCGGGCCCGGCCGCATGTGCGGGGTGAACGGCGCGCCGGTCACAGGCCGTTGACGCGGGCCATCCGTCCGACGACGAGGGGGGTGAAGTCCGGGGTGACCACGCGGGCGGCGCGGCGGGCGACCCGGGAGTGCCGGCGGCGTACCTGGGCCATCAGGCGGCGGCTGCGCAGGGCCATCTCCAGTTCGAAGCGGGTACGGGGGTCGCGCAGTCCGGGCCCGAAGAGCTTCTCCAGCTGGCGCATCCGGTAGCGGACGGTCTGCGGGTGGACGTTGAGGGCCTTGGCGGCCTCGGGGGCGCCGCCGCCCTCCAGCCAGGCGAGGAGGGTGACCTCCAGCCGTTCGCTCTGGCGCGGGGTCAGATCGGCGAGGGGCCTCAGCCAGCGGGCGGCCAGGGCGTGGGCCAGGGGTTCGTCCTGGAGCAGCAGGAGGGTGGAGAGGTGGTCGTCGACGAAGACGGCCCGGGCGTCGAGGCCCGCGCGGGCGGGGGTGAGGGTGAGCAGGCGCAGGGCCCAGCGCAGGGAGGAGGCGGTGTCGCGGAGGGGGACGGCGTGGCCGACGGCGGCGAAGCGGCCGCGCAGCGGGGCTTCCAGGGCCGGGCGGGCGTCCGCGTCGGTGCTGGGGAGGAGCAGGCAGGGGCGGCCGGCGAACATGCCGGCGAGGGCGTCGTCGAGGACGGCCGCCAGTTGCTGGGCCTCGCCGGGGGTGGCGAGCGCGATGGCCCGGACGGCGGCGGGCAGAGGCCAGCCGGCGGCCCGGGCGAGGTCGTCGAGGGAGTCCTGGGAGGCGGCGCGGTCGTCGGTGAGGGCCTTGAACAGCTCCTGGCGCACCCGGTCGGGGGCGGCGGCTCCGCTCTCGTGCCGGGCGCCGTGGGCGTGGCGCTGTGCGGGGACCTGCGCGAGACCCTGGGGGACGACCTGGTGGTGGCCCTGTGCGTGGCCGTCGCCGCGGACGGCCTCGGGGGCGCCCTCGCGGGGGTCCTCCCGGCGTCCGTCGTGCCGGACCTCGTGTGCGCCGTCGAGAGCGGGGCCGAGGACGTCCTTGCCCTCGTGTCCGCCCTCCTCGCGCAGGGTTTCGTCGCGGTAGCCGAGGGCGGTGAGGAGGGCCTCCTCCACCCGCTGCCTGATCAGATCGTCGTCGACGGCCTCATCACCGTCGACAAGTGTGGAGAATCCGGGAATTCCCTGGAGCAGCTCCTCCACTATCTCCGCGGCCAGTGCGGGGAGTTCCCTGCGCACGGCACGCGTCCACTCTCCTCGCGGGCGGGACCAGATGCGGTTCAGAAGTTCGCACATCGTTTCCTCGTTCTTGCCGGGGTGAGGCCTGTCCGGTGGAGGAGCGACAAGCCCGTCAGGGTTGTCTGCCTCGCCAACGACCCTGCCTGTCAAGAGAGTTGCAGCCCCCACGCGCCCTTCTGGAGGGATCCGGCCACTTTTGCGCCCTCCGGGTTTGCCTTGTTTTTGCCCCGGGGGACGCATAGACGGCACGCGGCGCGGCGGCCTGTCACGACCTCCACTGGAGGGGAATCTTCCGGCGTCGTTCGATGCGCCGGAGACGCGGTGCGAGAAATTATCACGTTTCGATAAATCCTGTGGAGATGCTGCGCAGCTCCACGATGCTGCTGCACTCCGGCCCCGAGCCCTCTTCGGCCGGCGCGGGAATTCCACAGCGCTGCCGGCCGTCACGACCACGAACCCCGGGTGCCGAGCGCCAGGTGGACTGTGCTCGGAGCCCAGGTGCACAGGAGAACTGGATGCCCCTGCCCCAGCCGCACATACCCCGCTCCCACCGGTCGCGACGCAGGAGCCGCCATGCGGCGGCGGCCCCGGCCGCGGGACGGCGGGCCGTCCGGCGACCGCCCCTGCTGCCCTCCTCCGGCAGGCTGCGGCCCAGCGCCCTCTGCGCCGCCGGAGCCGCCCTCGTCGCCCTCGTCGTGGCCGTCCGCGCCGGGGCCCTGTCCCGGCTGTGGGAGTTCCTCGACTTCGGGGCGGGCGTGCTCGCGCTCGTCAGCCTCACCGCCACCGTCCTGTGGGGTCTGGCCGCCACCGACCGGGCCGTCCTCGGCTCCGGCCACCGGCTGCTGGCCCAGGGGGTGCACCGCGGCCTGGCCGTGTCCGGGCTGGGGTTCCTCGCCCTGCACGTCTGGGTCAAGGTGGCCCAGGCGCACACCACGGCGGCGGGCGCGTTCGTCCCCTTCGCGGACGCGGACCGGCCCGTCCTGATCGGCCTCGGCACCCTGGCCGGATATCTCTTCGTCTCCGTCGCCGTCTCCGGCGCCGTGCGTAGTGTGTTCGCGGTCAAGAACCGCTCCATGTGGTGGCGGGCGCTGCACATCGGCGCCTACCCGGCCTGGGGGGCCGCGCTGGTGCACGGGCTCAAGGCGGGCCGCGCCGCCGACGCCTGGGTGACGGCCTCGTACGCCCTGTGCCTGGCCGGGGTCGCCGTCGTCATCGTGCTGCGGCTGCGCTCCCGGCGGCTCGGCGCGGCCCCGCGTCCGGCCGCCGCCCCGTCCCCCGCCTCCACTCCCGCTCCCTCTCCCTCCCCGACCCCCGGTCCGCAGGACGGACGGCCCGCGAGCGGGCGGGCGCCCTTCGTCCGGGACGTCCCCCTCACCGCGATGCCCTCCGTCCCCGGGCAGCGCTCCGCCCCGGGCCCGGACACCACCGCCCGCCCGGCCCCGCCGCCGCGGCCGCAGGCCCAGCCGTACGCCGCCGCCACGGCGCCCGCCGACCGTGAGGGGTGGCGGTGAGCGGCCCGGCGGAGCGCCCCGGCCTCGGCTGCGTGGGCGCGCCCCGGCTGCTGACCGGGCTCGACCGGACCGCGCGGCTCGACCGCGACGCCCACCTGGCGGCGCACGGCCCGCTGCCCCGGCTGCGCCCGGACGAACTCGCCTCCCTCACCTCGGACATCGACCTGCGGGGACGGGGCGGGGCGGGGTTCCCCTTCGCCCGCAAGCTGCTGGCGGTGACCCGGTCGGCGCGGGAGAAGGAGTCCGCCACCGCCGTCGTGGTCAACGGCAGTGAGGGGGAGCCCAGTTGCCTGAAGGACACGGCCCTGCTGCTGCACGCCCCGCACCTGGTGCTGGACGGCGCCCTGCTGGCCGCGGCCGCCGTCTTCGCCGAGGACGTGGTGGTGGCCGTCACCCGGGCGGACGTGGAGCGGTCGGTGCGGGACGCCGTCGACGAACGGGGGCCGGGCGGGCGGCGGGTGCGCGTGGTGCGGCTTCCCGAACGGTTCGTGACCGGCGAGGGCACCGCCCTGGTCAGCGGTCTGAACGGCGGTCCGGCGCTGCCGTCCGGACAGCGGGTGCGGACCAGCGAGCGGGGTCTGGGCGGACTGCCGACCCTGCTGTCGAACACCGAGACCTACGCCCAGCTCGCCGTCGCCGCCCGGCTCGGCGCCCCGGCGTACCGCTCGGCCGGACTGCCCTCCGAGCCGGGGACGGTCCTGCTGACGGTCGCCGGGTCCACGGTCGTCGAGGCCCCGTCCGGCACCTCCCTGGCGTACGTCCTGGACCTGTGCGGGCACGGCGTCGGCCAGGGGGTACTGGTCGGCGGCTACCACGGCCGCTGGCTGGACCCCGGGGCGGCCCGGTCCGCCGGGGTGTCCCGGCAGTCCCTCGCGGCGTTCGGCGCGGTGCTGGGGGCCGGCGCGGTGCTGCCGCTGCCCGAGGGGACCTGTCCGGCCGGGGAGGTGGCGGCGGTGGCGCGCTGGATGGCCAAGGAGTCGGCCGGGCAGTGCGGTCCCTGCGTACGGGGGCTGCCCGCGCTGGCCGACGTACTGGAGGACGCCGTACGGGGCGGGGGCCGGGGGGCGCTGGAGGCGGTGGAGGCCCGGCTGAAGGCGGTCCGGCGCCGGGGCGCGTGCAGCCATCCGGACGGCACCTCGCACTTCGTGGCCTCGGCTCTCGCCGCGTTCCCCGAGGAGTTCCGCGACCACGCCCTCGGCAGCGGCTGCGGCCGCCCGGTGACGGGGGCGCTGGCCCTGCCCCGGGACGAGCCCGGGGCGGGGGCCGGGGGCGCGGAGCGGCTGGTCGTGGACTGGACGCTGTGCAAGGGGCACGGGCTGTGCGTGGACATCCTCCCCGACGTCGTACGGCTCGACGCGGACGGTTACCCGGCCCAGGCCTCCATGCCCGTCCCGGCGCGGCTGCGGCCCAAGGCCCTCCGCGCGGTGCGGCGCTGTCCGGCGCTCGCGCTGCGCTTCCGGGAATGAGGCGCGCACGGCCGCGACGGGCCCGGGAGTTCAATCCTGTCGCGATCTGACAAATTCCCGGGGAATGCGGCTCCGACCGGCCCGGGCCCCGTATCAATGGGCGAAGGCAGTGAGCCCACGGGATCGAACCAGAACCTCGAGGAGAGATCGTGAAGACAATGCGCCGTGAGATATTCGCCGGGTCGGCGGCGGCCGCGGTACTGCTGTTGACGGCCGGTTGCGGTGCCGGCGGGAATTCCGCTGAAAAGGGGAACACGGTGAAACCCGTGAGCGACAGCAAGCAGCTCGATCTGTACGGGTCGCCGGACTACGGGTCGGGGTCCGGGTCGGGTTCGGGCTACGGCGGCGGCTCCGGCGACGCCCCGGGCGGCGGGGGCGCGAAGAGCGGTCCGGCCGGGCAGCTGAAGGTGCAGGAGAGCCCGGGCCTGGGCGCCGCGGTCACCGACGGCGCGGGCTTCACCCTCTACCGGTTCGACAAGGACACGGCCAAGCCGCCGAAGTCCAACTGCGACGGCGACTGCGCCAAGGCCTGGCCGGTCGTCCTCGCGGACGACGCGCAGGCCGGGGCGGGGATCGACGCCGCGGCGGTGGGCTCGGTCACCCGGGCCGACGGCACCCGGCAGCTGACCCTCGGGGGCTGGCCGGTGTACCGCTACGCGAAGGACGCCAAGGCGGGGGACGCCCTCGGCGAGGGCGTCGGCGGCACCTGGCACGCCGTGGGCCCCGACGGCAAGCCGGCCGCGGCGGGCAAGGGCGCGGGAACGGGCGCCGGAATGGGCTCCGGAATGGGCTCCGGAATGGGAATGAACATGGGATCGGGGGCGAATCCCGCGCCGGACGGGAAGAAGGTGTCGCTCTCGGTCCGGCAGAACGCCCAGCTGGGCGGAATTCTGCAGAACGCGGAGGGCTGGACGCTCTACCGGTTCGACAAGGACAGTGCCTGGCCGATGAAATTCGGCTGCCTCGATGCCTGCCTGGACACCTGGAAGCCCGCCAAACCGGTGGACAAGGCGGAGGTCTCCGGAATTCCCGCCGAACTGGTCGGCTCGGTGAAACGGCCGGACGGTTCCGAGCAACTGACCATCGACTGCTGGCCCGTCTACACGTTCACCGGCGACAAGCAGCCGGGTGACGCCAACGGGCAGGGCAAGCAGGGCCTCTGGTTCGCCGTCACCGACAAGGGCAAGAAGGCGAAGGCCGCCGGCTAGCCCCGGCGCCCGCCCCCGCCCATCCCCCGATCCCGTGGTGCCCGGCCCCCCTCCCCCGCCGGGCACCACGGCCTCTTCCCGCTCCGTTCCCGCTCCGACTCGCCCGTGAGGTCGCCATGCCCCCGTCCCTCCGCCGAATCCGCCGCGCACTCGCGCCGGTCGCCGTCCTGGGCGCCGTGCTCGCGGCCGGCGCCTGCGCCGCGTCCGGCCACCCCGGGTCCGCGCACGCCGCCCACGCCGCGCACGCGCAGGGCACGGCTCCCGCCACCAGCGCCCCCGCGACGGTCGAGCAGCTCGCCGCCGCCCTGGGCTGCACCGCCGAACTGGGCACCCAGGCCGAGGAACTGCGCCAGGGGGCCTGCGAGACCGGACAGGGCGCCTACCGCATGACCACGTTCGCCGCCGAGGCGGGCCTGCGCTCCTGGCTGACGGAGGCGGAGCCGTACGGCGGGGTCTATCTGGTCGGGGACCGCTGGGTGGTCACCGGGCCCTCCGCCGACGCCCTGGCCGGGCTGCGCGGACGCCTCGGCGGCAGCGTCGAGACCGGCGCCGCGCACACCGGCCACTGACCCCGCCCAGGACCGCGGTACGGCCCAACCCCTAAGGGACTCAGGCCCGTTGTCCGAAATCGCCTCGTTCGTGAGGAGGACAAGGGCCGTCACGAGGGATGATTCGCCCCGCCTCCCGGTACTCCAAGGTGGTCAGAGACTCGCCCCTCTCCGAAAGGAACGGCCTTCCGTGCCGCAGATGAAACGTCTCGCGCCCCTGCTCGCCGCCGCCGGGTTACTGGCCGGCTCCCTGCCCCTCCTGACGGCCACTCAGGCCGCCGCCGGCCCCGCCTCCCAGGAGTACGCGCCGCCGAAGCCCGCCTGGCACCGGTGCGATCCCGCGCAGCCGGCCTCGTACGAGTGCGCGACGCTCAAGGTACCGCTCGACTACCGGCAGCCCCGGGGGCGCACCCTGGACCTCGCGATATCCCGGATGAAGAGCCCGGACCCGGCCAAGCGGCGCGGTGTCCTGCTGATGAACCCCGGCGGTCCCGGCGGACCGGGGCTCGACCTGCCGCTGATGGCGGACGGGGCGCTGCCCAAGGAGGTCCGTGAGACCTACGACCTGATCGGCTTCGACCCGCGCGGTGTCGGCGCGAGCAGCCCGGTCAGCTGCGGACTGACCGACGCGGAGCAGCAGTTCCAGCGGGCCTACCGGCCCGAGACCTTCGCCGCGGACGTGGCCTGGGCCCGCACGGTCGCGGACAAGTGCCGGGAGAAGGCCGGTGCGGTGCTCCCGTACATCACCACCCGCAACACGGCCCGTGACATGGACGCGATCCGCGTGGCCCTGGGCGAACGGAAGATCTCGTACCTGGGCTACTCGTACGGCACCTACCTCGGCGCGGTGTACACCCAGTTGTTCCCGTCCCGGACCGACCGCTTCGTCCTGGACAGCTCGATCGACCCGCGGCGGATCTGGCGCGGCATGATCCAGGTGTGGGCCACGGAGGCCGAGCCGGCGTTCGCGCGCTGGACGCGGTGGACGGCGGAGCGCGACGCCGAGTACCACCTCGGGACCACCCCGGAGGCGGTGTCGGCCGCGTTCTGGGACCTGGTGGCGCGGGCGGACCGGGACCCGGTCGAGCTCGACGGCCAGAAGCTCACCGGCGACGACATCCGCAGGGCCCGGCCCCTGTTCTTCTCCCCCGCCAGGGCGGCCCCGTTCGTCAGTGCCCTCAAGGCGGCGGCCGACGGCGCCCCCGTGCCCCGGGGCGCGGCCGTCCCGGAGGAGCTGCGCGGGAGCCCGCAGGGCCGCGCCGCCGGGCCCGCCCCGGACAACGGCATGGCCGTGGCCTTCTCGGTGCTGTGCGGGGACACCGACGCGTGGCCGCGCGACCCGGAGCAGTACCGGCGGGACGCGGAGCGGGACAAGGCCCGTTATCCGCTGTACGGGGACATGGCCTCGAACATCAAGCCGTGCGCCTTCTGGCAGCGGCCGGCCGAGGCGGCCACGCCGATGCGGGTCCCGGCGGACGTGCTTCTCGTGCAGAACGAGTGGGACTCGCAGACCCCGCTCGTCACCGGGCAGGGGATGCACACCGTCCTGCGGGGTTCGCGGATGGTCACGGCCCTCGGCGGTGAGGGGCACACGGTGTACCTGTCGGAGCCCGGCTCCTGTGTGAACGGCACGGTGAACACGTATCTGGCCACCGGCCGGCTGCCCGGCCGCGACGTGACCTGCACGACCGTCCCGGCTCCGGCCGGGCGGCGCGGGGCCCTGCCGGGTCCGGCGCCGCTGCCCTTCCCGGCCGGGCCCGACCGGTTCTGATCCCCGCGCCGGGGGCGTCCCTCACGCCCCCGGCGTCGGTTGTCCGGCCCCGCGGGCCCGGCGCCCGGCGGGGGCCGGCGCACCCGCGGCCCCCGCCGCCGGCGGCAGTCCGGCGCGCAGCGGGGTCGCCAGGCCCGCCGCGAGGATGAGCAGGCACAGCGCGCCGCCCGCCACGCTGGCCGCCGGCACCCCGAAGCGGGCCCCGGCCACGGTCAGGACGGCGGCGCCCAGGGGGCCGGCGGCGTTGTGCACGGTCCAGAAGGCGGAGGTGACCCGGCCGAGCAGGGCGTCCGGGGTGACCTCCTGGCGCAGGGTCATCGAGCTGACCCCGCCGAGGGTCATGCCGAACATGAAGACGGCGGCCAGGACGGCGATCGCGGGCACGCTGCGGCTGACGCCGGTGCCCGCCACCGCCACCGCGATCAGCCCGACGGAGCCCAGCCAGCAGGGCCCGAACCCGAGGGCCCGCCGCAGCCGGCCGGCCGCGAGGGCCGCGGCGATGACCCCGAGTCCGCTGACGGCGATCACGTAGCCGAGGGTGGCCGCGTCCCGCCCGAGGTCCTCCCGGACCCGGTAGATCAGCAGGTCGGTGGCGCCCATGGTGACGAAGGTCAGCAGGGTGAGCAGGACGGTCAGGGGGCGCAGCAGCACGTGCCCCCACAGGAAGCGGAAGCCCACGGTGAAGACCTCGCGCAGCCCTCCGGCCGAGGAGGCCGGTGCCGGTGCCGGGGTCTCCCGCGCGGGCCGTGCTCGGCGTCCGAAGGTCACCCAGCGCAGGCTGACCGCCGAGACCAGGAAGGTCGCCCCGTCGACGCCCAGGGCCCATTCACCGCCGGGCCCGGCGGTGATGAAGCCGGCGGCGACCGGGCCGGCCAGCGTCCCGAGGGCGAAGGTGCCCATGAGCCGCGCGTTGGCGGCGGTGAGCTCGCCGGGCCCGACCAGATGGGGCACGGCGGTCACGTACGCGACGTCGAACAGCGTCTTCAGGGCGGTGACCAGCGTGGTCAGTACGTACAGCACCCACATCCGCGGCCCGGCCGTCAGCCAGACCAGCGGGACGGCGCCGAGCAGCAGGCCCCGCAGCAGGTCGCAGGCGATCATCAGGCGGCGCCGGTCCGCGCGGTCCACCACGTGTCCGGCGAACAGCCCGGTGAGGATCCCGGTCACGCCCGAGACGACGGTGATGAGGCCCATCTGGACGAGGGACCCGGTCGCTTCGAGCACCAGCATGGGCAGCGCCACCAGGGAGAGCGAGCCGCCGACGACGGACAGGGCCTGGCCGAGCCAGAAGACGGTGAAGTCGCGATTGCGCCGGAGCGGGACGGGAGCGCTCACCCGCTCAGCCCAGCAGGGCGTACACCGTGGACGCGGTGGCGGCCGGGTCCTGGGCACCGTCCGGGGTCATGACGGCGTCGGCGAAGGCCATCCGCCTGCCGAGCTTGGTGACCCGTACGGTGATCAGCACGTCGGTACCGACGACCGGCCGCTGGAAGCTGGTGGACTGCTGGACGGTGGTCATCGGGCCGTAGGCCCCGCGCGCGGCGGAGACCGCGATGACGGTGGCGGTGTCGGCGGCGGCCATCAGGGCCTGTCCGGACAGGCCTCCGCCGTCCCGGGCCAGGGAGTCCGACCAGGGCAGCCGCAGGACGGTGTGCCGCTCCCCGGTCTCCTCGACGGTGAGGCCGAGGGCGAGGACCCAGGGGGCGAAGTTGTCGGCGAGGATCTTGTCGGCTTCTGCGGGTGTCAGCGTCACCCGGAGATTGTGGCGGCCCCGCCGGGCCGCCACAACCGCCTTTCCGCCGGGGCGGATCAGAGGGTGGCGGCCAGCTCGGTGCCCTGGCGGACGGCCCGCTTGGCGTCGAGTTCTGCGGCCACGTCGGCGCCGCCGATCAGGTGCGCCTCGACGCCCTCGGCGCGCAGCGCCTCGTACAGGTCGCGGCGCGGCTCCTGGCCGGTGCACAGGACGACCGTGTCGGCGGGGACCAGGCGCGGTTCGCCGTCGACGGTGATGTGCAGGCCCTCGTCGTCGATCCGCTCGTAGGTGGCGCCTGCGACGGAGACGACCCCCCGGTGCTTGAGTTCCGCGCGGTGGATCCAGCCGGTGGTGGTGCCGAGGCCGGCGCCGACCTTGGTGGTCTTGCGCTGGAGGAGGGTGACGCGGCGCGGGGCGGCGGGGCGTTCGGGGGCGGTGAGGCCGCCGGGGCCGGCGTACGTGGTGTCGACGCCCCAGTGGCGGAAGTAGACGGCGGGGTCCTGGGAGGCGCCCTCGCCGCTGTCGGTGAGGAACTCGGCGATGTCGAAGCCGATGCCGCCGGCGCCGACGACGGCGACGTCGCGGCCGACGGGGGCGCCGTCGCGCAGCACGTCGAGGTAGCTGACGACGTTCTCCCGGTCGACGCCCTCGATGGCGGGGGTGCGGGGGGTGACTCCGGTGGCGACGACGACCTCGTCGTAGCCGCGCAGGGCGTCCACGTCGGCGGGGGTGTTCAGGCGCAGGTCGACGCCGCACGCTTCGAGCCGGTTGCCGAAGTAGCGGATGGTCTCCGCGAACTCCTCCTTGCCGGGGATCCGGCGGGCGATGTCGAGCTGGCCGCCGATGTGGCCGGAGGCCTCGAAGAGGGTGACGGCGTGGCCGCGTTCGGCGGCGGAGACGGCGCAGGCGAGGCCGGCGGGGCCGGCGCCGACGACGGCGACGGTCTTCTTCGTCCGGGTCGGGGAGAGGACCAGTTCGGTCTCGTGGCAGGCGCGCGGGTTGACCAGGCAGCTGGTGATCTTGCCGCTGAAGGTGTGGTCGAGGCAGGCCTGGTTGCAGCCGATGCAGGTGTTGATGGTCTCCGGGCGGCCCTGGGCGGACTTGGCGACGAAGTCGGCGTCCGCGAGGAAGGGGCGGGCGAGGGAGACCAGGTCGGCGCGGCCGTCGGCGAGGATCTCCTCGGCCTTCTCGGGGGTGTTGATGCGGTTGCTGGTGACGAGGGGGACGGAGACCGCGCCCATCAGCTTCCGCGTGACCCAGGTGTAGGCGCCGCGCGGGACGGAGGTGGCGATGGTGGGGATGCGGGCCTCGTGCCAGCCGATGCCGGTGTTGATGATGGTCGCGCCGGCCGCCTCGATCTCCTTGGCGAGGTGGACGACCTCGTCGAGGGTGGAGCCGCCGGGGACCAGGTCCAGCATGGACAGGCGGTAGATGAGGATGAAGTCCTCGCCGACGGCGGCGCGGGTGCGGCGGACGATCTCCAGCGGGAAGCGTACGCGGTTCTCGTACGCGCCGCCCCAGCGGTCGGTGCGCCGGTTGGTGGCGGCGGCGATGAACTCGTTGATCAGGTAGCCCTCGGAGCCCATGATCTCGACGCCGTCGTAGCCGGCGAGCTTGGCGAGGCGGGCGGCGCGGACGAAGTCCTCGACGGTGGCCTCGACGTCGGCGTCGGAGAGCTCGTTCGGGACGAAGGGGCTGATGGGGGCCTGGATCGCGCTGGGGGCGACGAGGTCCTTGTGGTAGGCGTAGCGGCCGAAGTGGAGGATCTGCATGGCGATCTTCCCGCCCTCGGCGTGCACCGCGTCGGTGATCACCCGGTGCTCGGCGGCCTCCTCCTCGGTGGTGAGGCGGGAGCCGCCCTCGAAGGGCCGCCCGGCGTCGTTGGGGGCGATGCCGCCGGTCACGATGAGGCCGGCGCCGCCCTTGGCGCGCTCGGCGTAGAAGGCGGCGAGGCGCTCGAAGCCGCCCTGGTGCTCCTCCAGGCCGGTGTGCATCGAGCCCATGATCACGCGGTTCGGCAGGGTGGTGAAGCCGAGGTCCAGGGGGCTCAGCAGGTGCGGGTACGGGCTCATGGGTGTGTGTCTCTCCTCGCGCGGTGTCCTGACCCTGTTGTAAGCGAGCGGGAGAGGGTTTTGCAACTAAGTGCAAAACAGCTGTGGCGACTCTCACGGCCCCGCGGCCCCTCCGGCCGGTGCCGGAGGGGCCGCAGGGGCGCGCGTCGCGGGCCGGGGGCCCTCAGGCGCGGTGCAGGCGGACCGTGACGATCTGGAACGGGCGCAGGGTCAGCGGGAGGGCGCCCGACGGGGTCGGGGCGCCGACGGCCGTGGGGGACAGCGGGCGCTCCAGGAGGTCGGTCTCGGTGGCCGCCCCGACGGGGAAGCCGGGGGTCAGGACGGCGCGGGCGCGGCCGCCCCGGGACTCGTAGAGCCGGACGATCACGTCCCCGCCGCGGTCCTCGGCGAGCTTGACCGACTCCACCACCACGGCGTCGTCGTCGACGGCGACCAGCGGCGCGACCGGGCCGGCGCCGCGCAGGACGCGCTCGGGCAGGTTCAGCGCGTGGCCCTCGCGGACCGCGTCCCCGATGCCCGCGCCGGGTGCGAGGGAGTAGCCCAGGGTGTGGCGGCCCTGGTCGGTCCGCGGGTCCGGGTAGCGCGGGGCGCGCAGCAGGGAGAGGCGGACGGTGGTGGTCTGGCCGCCGTCGGGGCGGATGTCGCGGGTGACGTCGTGGCCGTAGGTGGAGTCGTTGAGCAGGGCCGTGCCCCAGCCCGGTTCCTCCGCGTGGATCCAGCGGTGGGCGCAGATCTCGAACCGGGCGGCCTCCCATGAGGTGTTGGTGTGGGTGGCCCGCTGGACGTGTCCGAACTGGGTCTCGGAGGAGGTCCGTTCGGCCTTCACGTCCAGGGGGAAGGCGGCCTTCAGGAACTTCTCCGTCTCGTGCCAGTCCACCTCGGTGACGAGGTCCACCGTCTTGGCGCCGGCCCGCAGGGTGATCGTCTGGGAGACGGCGGAGGAGCCGAAGGAGCGGGTGACGGTGACGGTGCCGGCGTCCGGGCCGGCGTCGGTGACCTCCAGGGCGTCGAGGCCGGTGAGGTCGGTGACCCTGTTGCGGTAGAAGGCCTCGACGTCCCAGGCGTCCCACATGTTGGGGAAGTCCGGGTGGATCTGGAGCAGGTTGGCGGCGGCTCCGGGGGCGAGGGCCTCGCGGCCGTGCTCCAGGTCGTAGGCGGAGACGATCAGGCCGCGGCCGTCGACCTCCACCAGCAGCCGCCCGTTCGCCAGGACGTGCCCGCCGCCGTGCCGCTCCTCCACGGTGACCGGCTGCGGGGCCGGGGCGGGGCGGTCCGCGCCGCCGGCGGGGACTCCGCGCCGGGCGTGCGGGGCGCAGTTGAAGACGAGTTCCTCGTCCCCCTCCCCCGCCAGCGCGGTCTGCGCGGCCAGGGTGAGGGCGCGCAGCTCCTCCCCGACGCGGGCGTACGTCTCGCGGGCCTCGCGGTGGACCCAGGCGATGGAGGAGCCGGGCAGGATGTCGTGGAACTGGTGGAGCAGGACGGTCTTCCAGAGGCGCTCCAGGTCCTCGTACGGGTAGGCGAAGCCGGGGACGCGTACGGCGGCCGTCGCCGCCCACAGCTCGGCCTCGCGCAGCAGGGACTCGCTGCGGCGGTTGCCCTGCTTGGTGCCGGCCTGGGAGGTGTAGGTGCCGCGGTGCAGTTCCAGGTAGAGCTCGCCGGCCCAGACGGGGGCGTCCTCGTACTCGGCACGGGCCCGCTCGAAGAAGGCGTCCGGGCGCTCGATCTCCACGCGCGGGGAGCCTTCGAGGTCGCGCAGCCGGCGGGCGCGGGCCAGCTGCTCGCGGGTGGGGCCGCCCCCGCCGTCGCCCCAGCCGAAGGGCACCAGGGAGCGCGTACCCCGGCCCTTCTCGCGGTAGTTGCGCGCGGCGTGCGCGAGCTGGGCGCCGCCCAGGTCGCTGTTGTAGGTGTCGACGGGCGGGAAGTGGGTGAAGACCCGGGAGCCGTCGATGCCCTCCCACCAGAAGGTGTGGTGCGGGAACCGGTTGGTCTGGGACCAGCAGATCTTCTGGGTGAGGAACCAGCGGTTTCCCGCCAGCCGGACGATCTGGGGCAGCGCGGCGGTGTAGCCGAAGGAGTCGGGTAGCCACACCCCCTTGGTGTCGATGCCGAACTCCTCCAGGAAGAACTTCTTGCCGTAGAGGAACTGGCGGACCATGGCCTCGCCGCCGACCATGTTGGTGTCCGACTCCACCCACATGCCGCCGACCGGCACGAACTGCCCGTCCGCGATCTTCTTCTTGACCCGTTCGAAGAGCTCGGGCCGGTGCGTCTTGATCCAGTCGAGCTGCTGGGCCTGGGACATGGCGAAGACGAACTCGGGGTGCTCGTCCATCAGGGCGACCACGTTGGAGGCGGTCCGGGACACCTTGCGGACCGTCTCGCGCAGCGGCCACAGCCAGGCCGAGTCGATGTGGGCGTGGCCGACGGCGCTGATCCGGTGCGCGGAGGCGTGGGCGGGCGAGGCGAGCACCCCGGCGAGGCGGGCGCGGGCGGCGGCGGCCGTGCCGGGGACGTCGTCCAGGTCGAGCGCGTCGAGGGCGGCGCCGACGGCGTGCAGGACGGTGTGGCGGCGGGCGTCGTCCCCGGCGAGCTGGGACATCAGCCCTTCGAGGACGTCGAGGTCCTGGACGAGTTCCCAGACCTCGGTCTCGAAGACCGTCAGGTCCGTCCGGGCCAGCCGGTACAGGGGCCGGTCGCCGCTGGTCATCCGGTCCCCCTCGGTGGTGGGCCGGTGTTCGACGAGGACGGGGTTGGCGGCGGCCTCGACGTACCACTCGATCCGCTCGCCGCCGGCCGCCCGGTCGGCCACGCGCACCCAGTCGTTGTACGGGTTGAGGCCCTTGACCTCGGAGCCGTCGGCCCGGTGCACCAGGCCCTCGCACTGGAACCCGGGCATCAGCCGGTCGAAGCCGAGGTCGAGGACGGCCTCGACGGTGCGGCCCGCCCAGTCGGCGGGTACGGCGCCGGTGATCCGGAACCAGGTGGTTCCCCAGGCCGGGCCCCAGGCGTCACCGGCCGCGCAGGGGGTGTAGGGCGCGGCCAGGCCCTCGGCGACGGGCACGGGCTCGCCGGGGGCGTCCCAGCGTTCGACGGTGAGCGGGAGCGTACGGGAGCGGACGGCGGGCCTGATGCGTTCGCCCAGGACCCGGCGCAGGCGTTGCTCGGTGATGCTGCGGTCGTCGTGCATGACGGCGGCTCCAGAGGGGAGGGTCGGTGCGGGGGGGGCGGATCGGGTCGGGGCGGTCAGACCTTGACGGCCCCCTCTCCCACCCCGCGGAAGAAGAAGCGCTGGAGGGCGAGGAAGAGCAGCAGCATCGGCAGCAGGGCGGCCATCGCCCCGGCCGCGATCAGCCGCTGGTCGTTGACGGTGGTGGCGCCGGCCAGGCTCTTGAGGCCGAGCTGGAGGGTGTAGTGGTCGCTGTCGGTCAGGACGATCAGGGGCCACAGGAAGTCGTCCCAGGCTCCCATGAAGCTCGTGACGGCCACCACGGCCAGGGCGCCCCGGGACGCCGGGAGGAAGACGCGGGTGAACCGGGTCCACTCGTTCGCCCCGTCGAGCACCGCGGCCTCCTCCAGCTCCCTGGGGACGGCAAGGAACGCCGCCCGCATGATCATGATGTTGAGGACGGAGACCGCGCCGGGCAGCCACACGCCGACCAGGGTGTCGACCAGCCCCATCTCCCGGACGGTGAGGAACATCGAGATCATCACGGACTCGAAGGGGAACATCAGGGTGGCGGTCAGCACGGTGAAGACCGTCCTGCGGCCCTTCCAGCCCTCCCGGGACAGGGCGTAGCCGCCCATCGCGGAACACAGCAGGTTCGAGGCGACGGCGAGGGCCGCGACCACGAGGGTGTTGGCGGTGTACGCGAGCAGCGGGAAGGACTCGGCGACCCGGACGTAGTTGTCGAGGGTGGGGCGGGCGGGCAGGACCCCCTCGTAGACGTTCTCGCCGCGCCCGCGCAGCGAGGTGAGGAACTGCCAGGCCAGGGGGCCGGTCGTGACCACCAGGGCCAGGCAGAGCGTCAGGTAGCGGGCGGTGAGGCCGGCGGCCCGGCGGCCGGCCGGGCGGTGGGGCCGGCTCACGCCTCGTCCCCCTTCGCCAGCCGGCGGCCCAGCAGGCTGAAGACCAGGGTCAGCAGGAACAGCAGCAGGGAGAGGGCGGAGGCGTAGCCGGTCTCGCCGGCGAAGCCCAGGCCTGCCTGCCGGATGAGGAACGGCAGGGTACGGGCGCCGCCGCCGGGTCCGCCGCTCTCCCCGCCCAGGATGTAGACCTCGGTGAACACCCGCAGGGCCGAGATCGCCGAGAGCGTCCCGACGAGCAGCATCATCGGTTTCACGGACGGGACGGTGATGCTGGTGAACCGGCGCACCGCCCCGGCCCCGTCGAGGGCGGCGGCCTCGTACAGGGCGCCGGGGACGTTCCCCAGGGCGGCCAGGTAGAAGACCATGTAGTAGCCGAGGCCCTTCCACACGGTGACGATCATCGCGGAGACCAGCAGGAGCGTGCTGTCGGTGAGGAAAGGCACGGGCTCCGCGACCAGCCGCAGCCGGACCAGGACGGCGTTGACCGCCCCGTCGCTGCGCAGCAGCCACTGCCAGATCAGGCCGACCACCACGGCGGAGGCGATCACCGGGGTGTAGAACGCGGACCGGAACAGGCCGATGCCGGGGACCTCGCGCCGGACCAGGACGGCCAGCGCGAGCGGCAGCAGCACCAGGCAGGGCACGACGACCACCAGGTACAGCACGCTGTTGGCGGCGGCCAGCCAGAAGTCGGGGTCGGCCAGGGCCCGCCGGTAGTTGGCGAGGCCCACGAAGCGGCCGCCGTCCAGGACCCGGGCGTCGGTGAGGGACAGGACGACGGTGTTGACGAACGGCCAGAGGCTGAACAGCAGCACCGCGGCCAGCCCGGGCGCGAGGAACAGGTACGGGCTCCACCACCGCCGGTGCGGCAGCCCTCCCGCGCCCTCGGGGGCCGTCACCTCTCGCCCGCCGCGGCCAGCAGCCGGTTGGCCTCCTCCTGGGCCCGGCGCACGGCCGTGCGGGCGTCCTCCTCGCCCTTGACGGCCTTCTGCATCTCGCGCGCGACGGCGTCGCCGACCTGACTGGTCCACTGGACGGGGGTGTTGGCGTCGAGCGCGGCCGTCCTCAGCTGTTCGGCGCCGATCGCGCGGGCCACCGTCTCGGCGTCCTTGCCGTCGCCCCGGTCGGCGAAGCGCGGGTCGGCCAGGCCCCGGGCGTTGGAGGGGTAGATGGTGGCCCGCCGGGAGAACTCGACCTGGTTGGGGCCGTTGGTGACCCACTTGGCGAACTCGGCCGCCGCGTCCGGGTGCGCGGTGTCCTTGCGGATGCCGAGGGACTGGGCGTAGATCCCGATGTGGCCGAGGGTTCCGGTGACGGCGCCCGCGACCCGGGTCTGGGCGTACACCTGCGGGGCGTTGGCCTTGACGTCCTTGACGAAGCCCGGGGAGCCGGGGCCGAAGACGAGTCTGCCGCTGCCGTACAGCTGGTTGACGTCGTCGGCCTTCAGCAGGGACTCCTTGGGCATGGCGCCCTTGGCGTACAGGTCCTTCATCCGTTCGGCCCAGGTGACGGCCCGGTCGGTGTCGAAGGTGAAGCGGTCCCCGGCGGCGTTCAGCAGCGGGACGCCCATCTTCTGCCAGTCACCGGGCAGCCTCCCCTTGGGGTCGGCCATGAAGGCCGCGTACCGGCCGCCGGAGCTCCGCGCGATCCGCTCGGCGTAGTCGAAGAACTGCTCGACGGTGGTGGGCGGCCGGTCCGGGTCGAGGCCGGACCTCACGAACAGGTCCTGGTTGTAGGTGAGGATCTCGGGGGTCACGTACCACGGGTAGGCGTAGACCCCCTCGCCCTTGCCGGGCAGCTTGAACTGCTCCCAGGCTCCCGGGACGTACTCCGCGGCCACCGCCCCGTCGAGTGCGGCCACGTCGGCGAGCATGCCGCGGCCGGCGAGGAGCTGGAAGGAGTCGGTGGAGAGGTTGACGACGTCGGGGAGGGCCCCGGCCCGGGCGTCCGCGACGAGCTTCTCGTTGTAGCCGTCGCCGGGGACGTCCTCCCACTTCACCTTGACGTCGGGGTACTTCCGCTCGAAGGCGTCGATGACGCCCTGCACGTAGGCGGTGTAGACGGGCTTGAGCTGGAGGGTCCGGAAGGTGATCTCCCCGGCCACCCGGCCGGTCCGGTGCGCCTGGCCCGTGTCACGGCCCGCGCCGCCGAGGCCGCAGGCGGAGAGGGAGAGGAACCCGGCGGCCAGCGCGGTGGCGACGGCCGTACGGGTCAGGTGGGAACGGGTCATCGTCGCCGCCTTCGTGGGAGTTCCGGCTCCGGCGCCGGAGGGCGGTGCCCCAGGCTGTACGCACGCGCCGGGCCCGTCAATGCGGCCGGAATCCCGATGGCCGGGGAAACCCGTGTCCGCGGCCGGAACGCGGAACCGGGAGCCGCCGTGCGCCATTCCCTCCCCACGCGACCGGCCTGCACTGATGCGCTTTAGCAGGCGCCGCCGGGCGGAAATCGCGGAAAAGGCCGCCCGGGTGATTCCCGGCAGGATTTGACCACTTGTCGACGGTGCGTCACACGGCACGCCGATAAAGGGCAAGGGCACGCGCCCACGCGGTTTATCGGCACGCGGGGAACCGTGCCCAGTAGCACGTGCGGCGGGCGCCGGGCAAGGGTTCCCCGGTGACCGACCCGAACGGATCATGGGTTTTGCCTCGCTCCACGCAATGTGATGGATTGATCACCCGCTGTCGCCACCCCTGCCCCCGCCCCACCCACGGGAGGAACCGCCATGCGCACGGTCCGAGAGTCGGTCCTGGACGTCCTGCGAACCCACGGGATGACCACGGTCTTCGGCAACCCGGGTTCCACCGAACTCCCCATGCTCAAGCGGTTCCCCGAGGACTTCCGCTACGTCCTGGGACTCCAGGAGGCCGTCGTCGTCGGCATGGCCGACGGCTTCGCCCTCGCCTCGGGCACGACCTCCCTGGTCAACCTGCACACCGGGCCGGGCACGGGCAACGCGATGGGCGCGATCCTCGGCGCCCGCGCCAACCGCACCCCGATGGTGGTCACCGCCGGACAGCAGGTGCGCGCCATGCTCACCATGGAGGCCCTGCTGACCAACCCCCAGCCGACCCTCCTGCCCCAGCCCGCCGTGAAGTGGGCGTACGAGCCGCCGCGCCCGGCGGACGTCGGCCCCGCGCTCGCCCGCGCGGTGCGGATCGCCGAAACCCCTCCGCAGGGGCCGGTGTTCGTCTCGCTGCCGATGGACGACTTCGACGTGCTGCTCGACGAGGACGAGGACCGGGCCGCCCAGCGGACGGCGGCACGGACCGTGACGCACGCCGCCGCCCCCGCCGCCGAGGTGGTGGAGCGGCTGGCCGCACGGCTCGCGGGCGCCCGCAGCGCCGTCCTCGTCGCCGGGAACGACGTGGACGCCTCCGGGGCCTGGGACGCCGTGGTGGAGCTGGCCGAGCGCACGGGACTGCCGGTCTGGTCCGCGCCGACCGAGGGGCGGGTCGCCTTCCCCAAGTCCCACCCGCGGTACCGGGGGATGCTGCCCCCGGCGATCGGGCCGCTCTCCCGCTGCCTGGAGGGCCACGACCTGGTGCTGGTGATCGGCGCGCCCGTCTTCTGCTACTACCCGTACCTCCCCGGCGCCTACCTCCCCGAGGGCGCCGAGCTCGTCCAGCTGACCCGGGACGCGGACGAGGCCGCCCGGGCTCCCGTCGGTGACGCCCTGGTGGCCGACATCGCCCTGACCGTACGTGCGTTGACCGAAGCGCTGCCCGCCCGGGAGGCGGCCCCGGCCGCGCCGCGCCTCGCGCGGGCCGAGTCCTTCGAGGAGGTCGACGGGGCACTCACCCCCCTCGCGGCGATGACGGCCATCGCCCAGGGCGCCCCGGACGACACCCTCTGGATCAACGAATCCCCCTCCAACCTGGGGCAGTTCCACGACGCCACCCGGATCGACACCCCCGGCTCCTTCCTCTTCACGGCAGGCGGCGGCCTCGGCTTCGGCCTCGCCGCCGCCGTCGGCGCCCAGCTCGGGGCCCCGGACCGGCCGGTCGTCTGCGTCATCGGCGACGGCTCCACCCACTACGCCGTCCAGGCCCTGTGGACCGCCGCCGCCTACAAGGTGCCCGTCACCTTCGTCGTGCTGAGCAACCAGCGCTACGCGATCCTCCAGTGGTTCGCCCAGGTGGAACGGGCCCAGGGCGCGCCCGGGCTCGACATCCCGGGCCTGGACGTCACGGCCGTCGCCACCGGCTACGGGGTGCGCGCCCACCGGGCGTCCGGCTGGGCCGAACTGGCCAAGCTCGTACGGGAGTCGGCCCTCCAGCAGGACGGCCCGGTGCTCATCGACGTGCCCGTCACCACCGAACTCCCCACCCTGTAGCCCCTCCCCCGCACGCACCGCACCGCACGTCCCGCCCCGCCCCGCCCCGTCCCGGAAGGCCGGCATGTCCGTCACCAGCGACCCCCCTCTCCTGCTCTCCAGGCTCCGCTCGGGCCTCCCCGACGACGCCCTGCTCACCGATCCGGCGGACCTCGCCGCACACTCCCGGGACACCGCGCCCTTCTCCGAGTGCGGCACCCCCGCCGTCGTCGTCCGCCCCCGCACCGCCGAGCAGGTCGAGCACGTCATGCGGACCGCCTACGAGCTGGAGGTGCCCGTCGTCCCGCAGGGCGCCCGGACCGGGCTGGCGGGCGCCGCCAACGCCGTCGACGGCTGCGTGGTGCTGTCCACGACCGCCATGGACCGGATCCTGTCCGTCGACCCCGCCAACCGCCTCGTGCGCTGCGAGCCCGGGGTCACCACGCGCCGCCTCGCCGAGGCGGTCGCCGAGCACGGGCTGACGTACCCGCCGGACCCGGCGTCCTGGGAGAGCTGCACCATCGGCGGGAACATCGCCACCGGCGCGGGCGGCATCTGCTGCGTCAAGTACGGGGTCACCGCCGACTACGTCCTCGGGCTGGACCTCGTCCTCCCCGACGGGCGGCGGATGCGCACCGGCCGGGACACCGCCAAGGGCGTCGCCGGGTACGACCTGACGCGGCTGGTCGTCGGCTCCGAGGGCACCCTGGCGGTCGTCGTCGGCGCCACGCTCGCCCTGCGCCCCGCCCGGCCGCCGGCCCTGTCCCTGCTGGCCCGGTTCCCCACCCTGACCGCCGCCGGGGACGCCGTCGCCGCGATCATCGCCGCCGGGCACACCCCCTCCGCGCTCGAACTCCTCGACCGGGCCACCACGCAGGCGGTCGTGGACCTCGGGACGCACCCGCTGATGCGCGCCGCCGGCGCCGCCACCCTGATCGTCGAGAGCGACGGGGCGGCCCCCTCCGCCGACCTGACCGCCATGGAACTCCTCTGCAAGGAGGCCGGCGCCGACGAGGTCACCGCCTCCGCCACCGCCGAGGAGGCCCGGGAGATCATCGAGGCCCGCCGCCTCGTCACCCCCGCGCTCGGGGCCCGTATGGCGTCCCGGGGCGGCGGGCTCACCGCCTTCATCGAGGACGTGGCGGTCCCCCGCACCGAACTCCCCCGGCTGATCGGCCTGATCGAGGGCATCGCCGACCACCACCGGCTGGAGGTCTTCACCCTCGGCCACGCCGGGGACGGCAACCTGCACCCCACGGTCGTCTTCGACGCCTCCGACCCGGACGAGCTGACCCGCGCCCGCGCCGCCTACGACGACATCATGGCCGCCGGCCTCGCCCTGGGCGGCACCACCACCGGGGAGCACGGCATCGGCACCCTCAAGCGGGAGTGGCTGGAGCGCGAGCTGGGCCCCGTCTCCCTGGAGCTCCAGCGCGGCCTCAAGCGGCTGTTCGACCCCAAGAACCTCCTCAACCCCGGCAAGGTGGTCTCGGCATGACGCACTCCACCGGTACCCGCGAGGCCGCCCGCCCCGGGACGGCCCCCGTCCGGGCCGGCCTGGCGGAGACCGTCCGCTTCATGGCCACCCACACCGTGCCCGCCTTCGTACGCGGCGTCGCCAGCCCCCGGTTCGGGGTGGTGTCCCTGTACTCCCGGGTCAACCAGCCCGCCTGGTCGAACGCCACGCTGCGGGCGATGAAGGCACGGCACGGCGGGGCGCCCGTCCTGGTGCGCGCCCTCTCCGGCGACATGCTCGTCCTCTTCGACGAGGAGGACGTCGCACGGTTCTTCGCCGAGCCCATGGACGTCCTCGCCATGGACGCCAAGGACAAGCTCGACAGCCTCTCCGTGTTCGAGCCCACCGGGGTGATCTGCTCCCACGGGCGGCTGCGCGAGGACCGCCGGGAGGTCAACGACCGGGTCCTGGCCCCCGGCGAACCCCTGCACCCGGCCTGCGCCGAGTACGGGGCGGTCGTCGAGGAGGAGTGCCGTCCGCTCACCGCCGCCACCGTCCTCGGCTTCCCCCTCCTGCGCACCGCCCTGGCCCGGATCTCCCGCCGGGTCGTCCTGGGCGACCGGGCCGCGGACGACGGGGAACTCGCGGGCTGGCTCACGACCCTGCGCGACCGGGCCAACTGGATGGGCCGCAGCCGCCCCGAGGACAGCCGGGCCCTGTACGCGCGGGCGGAGGCGCGGATCGCCCGGTACGCGGCCGGCGCACCGCCCCACACCCTGGCCGCCCGCGCCCTGAGCGCCCCCGCTCCCGAAGGCGCCGACCCGCTGGGCCAGACCCACCACTGGCTGCTGGCCATCGAGGTCCTGGCGCCGATCGTGACGCGCACCCTGCTCCTGCTGGCCGCGCACCCCGCCGAACAGGACGAGGTGCGCGCGGAGATCGCGGCGGGGACCCCGGGGCTGCCCCGGCTGCGGGCCTGCGTACAGGAGTCCGTACGGCTCTACCCAATCGTCCCGGACCTGGTACGGGTCACCCGCGCCGAGACCGAATGGCGCGGGGTGCGCCACCCGGCCGGGACCACCGTGCTCGTCCCCATCGGCTTCCACCAGCGCGACCCCGAGCGGGTGCCCGGCGGCCACCTGTTCGCCCCGGGCCGCTGGCTGGTCCCCGGCGCCGACGGGGACCCGCGCACCGCCCCCTTCAGCCAGGGCCCCGGCCGCTGTCCGGGGGACCGGCTCGGGCTGCTGCTGTCCTCACTGGTCTGCGCCGAGGTACTGCGCGGCAACCGGCTCACCGGGGCCCGCCCGGCCCTCGACACGGGCCGTCCGCTGCCCGGCATCGTCGACACGGCCGCCATCCGGCTCCGCCTCGGCCGCCCCTGACCACAGCCCCGCCGAGGCGAACCGAGCCCGCCAAGAGAGAGGAGCACCCCGTGCCCGAAGCCGTGCCCGGGAGCGGCGCGCCCGACGCGGTGGCGCCCGTCACCCAGCCGGACGTCGCCTCCCTGCACCACGTCTGCCGCGAACTGGCGGCCGCCGCCGACGCCGTGCGCGAGGCAGCGCGCTACGCCTCCCGCCTCGCGCTCGGCCCCGCGCCGCTCCCGGCGGCGGGCGGCCCCCGGCGGGCCCGGGCGGGCCGGCGCCGCCTGCTGCGGACCCTGCTCGACCCCACCGGCTTCGGCTGGGGCCCGCACGGGCGCACCCCGCTGGCCGGCGCCGTCTGGCTGGCGGGGGTGCTCACCAGCCGGGAGAGCCTGGCGGTCAGCCTCGCCGTCACCGGGCTCAAGGCGCGGATCCGGGCGGCCGCCGTACGCCACCCGGAGCTGCTGGCCGACGCCACCACCTCGCGGGTGCTGCGCGCCATCGACGAGGACCGGCACACCGAGGCGGTCCGGGTGTTCAGGGGACTGCTGACGGACCGGGGCGCCGCGTACGCCCTGGCCCTGCTGGCGCCGTCCTTCGCCGACATCATGGCCTGGAGCGCGCTGACCGACGAGAACCCGTTCAACGACGCCGCCGGCTGGCAGATCGCCACCCACCGGCCGCTGACCTCGGACTTCTTCCTCGGCACCCCCAGTGCCGTCTGGTCCTTCCTGGACCGGGGCCGCGGCCGCGCCGAGCCCCACGCGGCCACGGCCGAACTGCTGGAGCGGATCGACGACTCCGGCTCCATCGTGGGCTACGTCCGCAACATCGGCCACCTCGGCACGCGCGGGCTGCTCCTGGTCCAGGAGGTGACCGGCCCGGACGGCAAGCGCCGCTTCGTGGTGCAACTGGCCGGCATGGGCAAGGGGTTCAACCAGGAGGGCCCCCAGGACGTGGTCGGCAGCTGCAACGCGATGGGCGCCACCGACACCGCATACACCCGGGCGGTGCGCAGGGCGCTGCACCGGCTGGTGCCCTCCGGTTCGGAGGTGGCCCTCGTCGGGCACAGCCAGGGCGGGCTGACCGCCATGAACCTGGCGGCGAGCCGGGACTTCAACGCGCTGTACACCGTCACGCACGTGGTCGCGGTCGGTTCGCCGATCGACCACAAGCGGGCCTGCGATCCGCGCACCCGGGTGGTCTCGCTCGTCAACGAGCACGACATCGTGCCCTCCCTGGAGGGCCGGTCGTCGGTCTCCGCCTACGAACTGCCGGACGAATTCACCGAGTTCACCTGGAAGGACGACACCCACGCCTTCCCGCTGTGCCATGCCGCGGAGCGGTACGCGCACAACCTGGAGCACGACGTCCCCCATGCGCGCACCCACGTCGACTCCGAACTCGCCGCCTTCCGCGGCCGGGTCACCGGCACGCACCTGTTCACCCTCCACGACCGCTGAGGACCCCGTATGACCGACACCACCGACGCCACCCCGCAGGCGGGCCCCGCATCCGCCGGGGCCCCCAAGGCCCCCGAGGCCGCCCCCGAGGCCCCCGGCAGGCTGCCCGGCCAGTCCGGCGGTGGTACGCCGCCTCCCCCGGCCCCCCGGCCGTACGGGCCGCCCGGACTCCTGGAGCGGCTGGAGTCGGCGGCCTTCGCCCGGATCAACCGCACCCGCGAGTGGTACGAACTTCCGGGCCCGCTGGGCCTGATGAACCTCGCCGTGATCCGCGAGGACCTGCGCCGCCACAACCTGTACGACACCTTCGGCGCGGGCGGTGAACGCGACCGCCGCCCCACCCGCCGGCTCGCGCCCCACCGCTCGTACGACGGCTCCGGCTATGACCCGTACGACGAGGACATGGGCCGCGCCGGCACCCGGCTGGACCGCAACTCCCCGCTGGAGCTGGTCCATCCGGACGCGGACGAGGAGCTGATGGCGCCCAGCCCGCGCGAGGTCAGCCGGCGGCTGCTGGCCCGCCGGGGTTTCGTCCCCGCGCCCACCCTCAACCTGCTCGCCGCCGCCTGGATCCAGTTCCAGAACCACGGCTGGGCCAACCACGGGGACAACGAGGAGGCCGAACCCCTCACCGTCCCGATCGCCGCCGACGACGACTGGGAGCGGCAGGGCGGGACCTGCCCGATGCGGGTGAACCGCACCCGCCCCGACCCGGTCGCGCACACCGCCCCCGGGGTCCCGCCGACGTACGAGAACACCGTCACCCACTGGTGGGACGGCTCGCAGATCTACGGGTCGGACGAGGCCCGTTGCCGCTCGCTGCGCACCGGGGAGCGCGGGCACCTGATCCTGGAGGACGGCCGGCTGCCCCGGGACCCGCGGCCGGGGATGGAGTGCCTCGACGCCACCGGTATGAACAGCGACTACTGGAGCGGCCTGTCGCTGCTGCACACCCTGTTCGCCAAGGAGCACAACGCGATCTGCGACCTGATCCGCTCCCACCACCCCACCTGGGACGACGAGCGGCTCTTCCACACGGCCCGGCTGGTGAACACCGCCCTGATGGCGAAGATCCACACGGTGGAGTGGACCCCGGGCATCCTCGACCACCCGGTGCTGCACCACGCGATGCGCGCCAACTGGTACGGGCTGCTGCCCCGTTGGGTGACGAGGACCTTCGGCCGGATCGGCGGCGAGGCCCTCAGCGGGACCCTGGGCTCGGCCACCGACCACCACGCGGCGCCGTTCTCCATGACGGAGGAGTTCGTCTCGGCGTACCGGCTGCACCCGCTGATCCCGGACGAGATCACGGTCCGCGACCACCGGCACGGCGCCGTGCGCAAGGTCATCGGCTTCGACGACATGCAGGGCGCCACCACCCGCACGGCGGTCGACGACTTCGGGATCAGCGACCTGCTGTACACCTTCGGCGTCTCCCACCCCGGCGCCCTCGTCCTGCACAACCACCCGGACGCGCTGCGGAACTTCGCCCGGCTCTCCGGCGAGCACATCGACCTCGGGACGGTGGACGTGCTGCGGGACCGGGAGCGCGGCATCCCCCGCTACAACGCCTACCGCACGATGCTGCGCAAGCGGCCGGTCACCTCCTTCGAGGAGCTCACCGGCGGCCACCCGGGCGACACCCCGCTGCTGCGGGAGCTCTACGACGGCCGCCTCGACCGGGTGGACACGCTGGTCGGCAATCTCGCCGAACCGCGCCCGGCGGGCTTCGGGTTCAGCGACACCCTCTTCAGGATCTTCGTGCTGATGGCCACCCGCCGTCTCAAGAGCGACCGCTTCTTCACCACCGACTACCGGCCGGAGGTGTACACGCCCGAGGGGCTGCGCTGGGTGGACGAGAACTCGATGGTGACGGTCCTGCTGCGGCACCACCCGGAGCTGGAGCCGCACCTGGCCGGGGTGGCCAACGCGTTCGCCCCGTGGAAGGGGCGGTCGTGAGCGGGCGGCCGGAGGGGGTGCGGGACCCCGCCGACGGGCTGCGCACGCACGCCGCCGTGCTGCGCGAGCGGGCGGAGCGGCTGCGCGGCGCCTGCGCGGCCCTGGACTGGAAGGGGCCGCAGGCCGACGCCTTCCGCGCCCGCGTCGAGGAACTCGCGCTGCGCTGCGGCCGGGCGGCCGAGGGGCTGGCCCTCTCGGCCGCCGAGCTGGACGGCGGAGAGGACCGGCCGGAGCGCCGGGGGCGCTACTTCATGCGGTAGCTGACCTTCTCGGCGAGCTTGCCGTCCTTGAAGCAGAAGCGCAGCACGTCCTCGTCGGCCTTGCCGTCGCTGGACACGTACCAGGCGCACACGCTGCCCGCGGGCTCGGCGGGGCCGCCCTCCTTGAGGGCGCCCTTGACGAAGCTTTCGCCCGAGGGCAGCTTGGCGCGGACGGCGGCCTCGGAGTCGCCGACGCGCACCGACTCGTAGACCTTCGGGTCGACGAGGGTCTCCTCGGCGACGTCCATCATCTTCCCGAACCCGAGGAAGAGGGCGATCACGATGCCGACGCCCAGCACCAGCGCCACCCCGCAGCCGATGAGACAACCCTTGCGCTGAGCCATGACCCGTTTCCTCCGTGCCCTCGTGGTTCCCGTAGACACCGTGGAGCCTCGCAGGGGCGGGGGCGGGGGCGCCGTCCTCGAAAGTCGCGGGCGGCAGCGACGATCGTCGTCGGCGTCAGAGGCCGTCGGGGTCAGAGGTCGCCGGGGTCGGTGTTCGCCCCGCACAGGACGACGGCGACCCGCTCGCCGAGCGGCTCCGGCGCGGTGCGCACGGCCGCCAGGGCGGCCGCCGCGCCGGTCTCGACGACGATCCGGTGGTCCTCCCAGAGGGCGCGCCGGGCGGCGGTGATGGCCTCGTCCGCGACGAGCACGGAGACGGCGTTGTCCTGTTGGACGGCGGCGAGGGCGTCGGCGGAGACCCGGGTGGCGCCGAGGGAGTCGGCGGCGACGGAGTCCACGGGGACGTCGACCGGGCGTCCCGCCTCCAGGGCGGCGTTCAGCGCCCGGCAGTTCTCGGGTTCGGCCGCGACCACGCGGATGCCGTGGGCCCGCGCGGCGGCGGCGACGCCGGCGAACAGCCCGCCCCCGCCGACCGCGACGACCACGGTGTCCAGGCCGGGCACGGCGGCGCGGATCTCGTCGACGAGGGTTCCGGCGCCGGCCGCGATGAGCGGGTGGTCGTAGGCGTGGCTGCCGAGGGCCCCGCTGTCGGCCGCGAACCGCCGGCAGGCCTCCAGGGCCTCGGCGTAGCGGTCGCCGACGAGCCGGACGTCGGCGCCGTAGCCGCGCAGCCGGTCCACTTTGACGCGCGGGGCGGTGGCGGGGAGGAAGACGGTGGCGGGCACGCCCTGCGCGCGGGCCGCCCAGGCGCACGCCAGGCCGGCGTTGCCGCCGGAGGCGATGGTGACGCCGGCGGCCGGGAGGGTGCCGGCGGCGCGGTGGGCGGCGAGGAAGTTGTGGGCGCCCCGGGCCTTGAAGGAGCCGGTGTGCTGGAGGTACTCCAGGGCGTACCAGAGGCCGTCGGCGACGGGTGCGACGGTGACGGGCCGGATCGCCCCGGCCGTGCGGTCGGCGGCGGCGCGGACGGCTGCGTAGTCGAGCTGCTGTTCCATGGCGGGCGGCCTCTCTCGTGCTCTCGGACGGGGGTGCTGGGGGGGGTGGGTGCTCGGGGCGGCGGCTCAGCGGGCGGGCCGGGCGGCGGCGATGAGCTGGCGCAGGGCGCCGTAGTAGACCTCGTGGTCGGTCAGCGCGGGCAGCAGGTCGGCCGGGTCGCCGCCGAGGACCGGGAACTCGGCCGGGTCGAGCGCGGCGAGCGCGGCCCGGGAGGCGGCGGTGGCCCCGGCGGGGTCGCGGTGGTCGACGAAGGCGGCGCTGCCCAGGGTCAGGAGGTACATGCGGCGGTAGACGGTGATGGCCTCGGCCCGGCTCATCCCGGCGGCGACGCTGTCGGCGAGGGCGGGTTCGACGAGCCGGGCGAGCAGCTGGCGGCCGAGCCAGGGGCGGCCGCCGCGCAGGACGAGCAGCCCGGGGTGGGCGGTGAGCAGCCGGTAGAACGCGCCGAAGCGCAGTTCGGCGGCCTCGGCCCAGTCGGTTCCGGCGGGGATGTCGGGGAGCCGGGCGGCGAGGTGCTCGGTGCACAGGTCCATCAGGCCGGCCAGGTCGGTGCAGCGGCGCTGGACGGTGGCGTGGGAGACGTCGAGGCGCTCGGCGAGGGCGCGGAAGCTCAGGGCCGCGGGGCCTTCCTCGTCGAGGAGGCGCAGGGCGGCGACGGCGATGGCCTCGGGGGTCGCCCGGTCGAGGGCCGCTGATCTTCTGGGCATGCGATACACCGTATCAGCCACTGTCACATACGGCGTATCCCCTGCACAGCACCCCGGTGGGGTGACACGGTCGTGTGACATCGATGGCGGCCATATTGCTGGTCATCACGCCATATCCATCGACTTATGTTGACAGCGGGTAGTCGCACCGCTGCACTGAGGCACGATCCCCGTCGGTACGCACCACGCCAAGGAGACCCCGTGCCGCCTCGCCTGCGCGCCTCACTCCCCTGTCTGACCGCGGCCGCCGTGCTCGCCCTCGCGCTCTGCCCCGCCCCGGCGACGGCGGAGCCGACCGCGACCTCGGACACCCCGCTCGCCCTCACCCCGCCCATGGGCTGGAACAACTGGGCGCACTACATGTGCGACATCGACGAGGCCAAGGTGGTCGCCAACGCCGAGGCGCTGGTCTCCGCCGGCCTCGCCGCCAAGGGCTACGACACCGTCACCGTGGACGACTGCTGGATGCTGAAGGAGCGGGACGCGCACGGCGACCTGGTGCCCGACCCGGTGAAGTTCCCGCACGGCATGGCCTGGCTCGGCGAGCACCTGCACGCCAAGGGGCTGAAGTTCGGGATCTACGAGGACGCCGGCTCCCTCACCTGCGAGCGCTACCCGGGCAGCGGCGCTCCCGAGGGCGGCGGCGCGGACCACTACGCCCGCGACGCCCGGCTGTTCGCCTCCTGGAACGTGGACTACGTCAAGATGGACGGCTGCAACCTGTGGGTGCCGCCCGGGAAGACGAAGGAGGAGGCCTACCGGGACGCGTACAACGCGGTGGCGCGGGCGCTGCGCGACAGCGGGCGCGCGATGGTGCTCTCCGCCTCCGCCCCCGCCTACTTCCAGCAGGGCGAGTGGGGCGGCTCCGACTGGCACAAGGTGCTCGACTGGGTCGGCGAGACCGGCCAGTTGTGGCGCGAGGGCAAGGACATCAAGGTCTACAAGCCGTCCGCTCCCCAGACCTCCCGCTGGAGTTCGGTCCTCGGCAACTACGGCTACAACCGCTGGCTCGGCCGGTACGCGGCCCCCGGCAACTGGAACGACCCCGACTTCCTGATCGCCGGCGCCCCGGGCCTGACGGACGCCGAGAGCCGCAGCCAGGTGGGGCTGTGGGCGATGATGGCGGCCCCCTTCATCCTGTCCTCGGACGTCTCGGCGCTCAGCCCGGGCGGGCTCGCGGCCCTCGGGAACACCCGGCTGATCGAGCTGGACCAGGACCCGCTGGGCCGCCAGGGCGCGGTCGTCTCCTCCAACGCGACCTTCGAGGTGCTGGCCCGGCCGCTGGCGGGCGGGGACCGGGCCGTGGCGGTGCTCAACCGTTCCGGCACCGACCGCGACGTCTCCGTACCACTGGCCCACATCGGGCTCCCCGCCCCCTGCGCGGTGGACGCCGAGGACCTGTGGACCGGCGGCCGGAGCACGGTCGGGACGGCGCTGACCGGGCGGGTCGCCGCGCACGACACGGCGGTGTGGCGGCTCACCCCGCGCGGCTGCGCCGAGGCGGTGCCCACCGGGCAGATCAACGGCCTCGGGGCCGCGTGCGCCGACGGGGCCCGGGCCGGCGGCGGCGCGGTCGTCCTGGCCGGGTGCACCGCCGGGGCGGCCCAGCGCTGGACCCTGGCCGGCGGAGGCCGGCTGACGCTGGCCGGCCAGTGCCTCACCGCGGGCGCGGGCGGCCTGGTGGAGCTGGCCGACTGCGCCCCGGGCCGCCGGGCCGGGCAGAGCTGGCGCCACCGGCGCGACGGGTCCCTGGTGGAGGAGGCCGGCGGTTCCTGCCTGACGGCCCCGCCCGCGCCCGCGACCGCCGACGCCCCGGCGGAGCGGCTGCGGCTGTCCGCGTGCGGGGATCACCGGGCCGACCAGGCCTGGTCCCTGCCGGTGTGAGCGTGCGCTGAGGCGGGCCTTCACTCTTCCGGGGGAATCGCCCGCTCCGGCGGCCCCTCCCGGCACGAGCCGTGGGTTCACTGGCGCGGAACGGCCGGACAGGCCCTGGGGGCGGCGCCGGAACGATCCGGCGGCCGCCCCTTCGGGTTCCGGCGGGCCACGAGAGCCGACAGGAGTGCACCGACATGTACGAGAACGCCCAGGAGCGGCCCCCGGCCCCCGGCCCGCCGTCCCCCGCCGGTATCACCGACGGGGTGGTGGAACTCCGCAAGCGCAGACCGAACGCCCCGGCGGCAGAGGGGGAGCAGCGCCGAGGGCCGGACGCCGGGGGCGGCCAGGACGCCTGAGTTCCAGAGGCTGCCGCCGCGCGGCGCCGGGTGCGGGCGGCGGCGTTATGTTGGCGGCAGGGCACCGGAGGTGAGCCATGGCAGCCGCTCCAGCGAACACCGCCGCCGGCGCGGTCGGCGGACTGGCCGCCGCCTTCGCCGGCCTGGCGGCGGCCGAGCTCGCGGCGGCCTTCGTCCGCCCCGAGTCCGCCCCGCTCACCGCCGTCGGCGCGGCCGTGGTGGACCGTACGCCCGCGGCCGTCAAGGAGTGGGCCGTCCGGTCCTTCGGCACCTCCGACAAGCTGGTGCTGACCCTCGGCGTCGCCGCCGCCCTGGCCCTGCTCGCCGCCGGCGCCGGGATCCTCGCCGTGCGCCGCCCCCGCGCGGGCTGCGCGCTCGCGGCGGCCGTGGGGGTGCTCGGGGCGGCGGCCGCGCTCAGCCGCCCCGGCGCCGGCTGGAAGGACGCCCTCCCCTCCCTGGCCGGCGGGGCGGCGGCCGCCGGCGTGCTGTACCTGCTGGTCACGGCCGTACGGCGGCCCCGCCCTGCGGCCGGACGGCCCGGCGCTTCCCGGCCGATGGACCGGCGTTCCTTCGGCCGGCTCCTCGCGGTGGCCGTCGGCGCCTCGGCCGTCGCCGGGTACGCCGGGCGGAGGCTCGGCGCCCACGGCTCGGCCGGGGCCACCGCCTCCCGCGCGGACCTGGTCCTGCCGCCCCCGGCCCTGCCCGCGCCGCCGGTGCCCGCCGGAGCGGACCTGCGCGTACCGGGCGTGGGACCGTTCCTCACTCCGGCCGGGGACTTCTACCGGGTGGACACCGCCCTCGTCGTCCCCCGGGTCGACGCCGCCGCCTGGCGGCTCGTCATCCACGGCGACGGGGTCACCCGGCCGCTGACCCTGACTCTGGCGGACCTGCTCGCCCGGCCCCTGACCGAGCACGACATCACCCTGTGCTGCGTCTCCAACGAGGTCGGCGGACCGTACGTGGGCAACGCCCGCTGGCTCGGCGTACGCCTCGCCGGCCTGCTGCGCGAGGCCGGGGTGCGGCCGCCCTCGCAGGGCGGCCCGGCCGACCAGCTGGTGGCGCGTTCGGTGGACGGGATGACCATCGGCACCCCCGTCGAGACGGTGATGGACGGCCGCGACGCGCTGCTGGCCGTCGGGATGAACGGCGCGCCCCTCCCCTTCGCGCACGGCTTCCCGGTCCGGATGGTCGTCCCCGGTCTGTACGGGTACGTCTCCGCCTGCAAATGGCTGACCGAGCTGCGGCTGACCACCTTCGCCGCGTACGACGCCTACTGGGTGCGCCGCTCCTGGGCGCAGCAGGCCCCCGTCAAGACGCAGTCGCGCATCGACACTCCGCGCCCCTTCGCACGGCCGGCCCCGGGCCGGGTGATGGTGGCCGGGGTGGCGTGGGCGCAGCACCGGGGGATATCCCGCGTGGAGGTGCGGGCCGACGGCGGCCCCTGGCGGGAGGCCCGGCTCGGCGACGCGGACGGCGACGACACCTGGCGGCAGTGGGTGTGGCCGTGGGAGGCGGTGCCCGGGGAACACACCCTGGAGGTCCGCGCGACCGACGGGCGGGGTGCGGTGCAGCCGCAGGAGCGCCGGGGCACCCTCCCCGACGGGGCGACGGGCTGGCACTCCGTCACGGTGAGCGTCCACGCGTAGCCGTTCCCGGCCCGTACATTGTGGTGGGATACCGGGGATACCGGGGATGCCGGGTATACCCGTGATGCCGGACATCCCCTGGGACATGACGACATGAGGCCGTACGTCAGGAGCCGACGCCGTGGAGCTGACCAGTACGTCGTTCCTCGTCACGCTGATCGCCGTCACCGCCCTGGCGATGCTCCTGGCGCTGCTGCTGTGGAACCGGGTGCCGGGTCCGGCGGTGCTGCGGTGGGTCGCGCGGGTGCTGATGATCGGGGTGTGCCAGCTGACGGCCATCGGCGTGGTGGCGGCCTGGATCAACGACGGCTACGGGCTGTACGCCTCATGGGACGACCTGCTGGGCACCGGCGCCGACGCGGACGCCTCGACGATGACCGGGCCTCCGCTCGGCCGGGCCCGATTCACCCCGGGCGAGAACGGCACGCGGAGCACGTACTTCCGGGGCAGCCACTCGAAGCTGGCCGGCCAGGTGGTCGTGTGGACCCCGCCCGAGTACGACGCCCCGGGCGCGCAGAAGACCCGCTTCCCGGTCCTGACCCTGCTGCACGGTTATCCGGGCACCCCGCGTTCCTGGATCGACCTGGGGTCCATGCCGGACGCGCTGGAGCAGCTGGTGCGCCTGGGCGCGGCCCATCCGTTCATCCTCGTCATCCCGGAGCTGTACCCCGGCGGGGTGAACACCGACTGCACCGACACCCCGCAGCGCAAGATCGCCACCTGGCTGGCGGAGGACGTGCCGGACCTGGTGCGGAAGAACTTCCGCACCCTGCCGGAGCCGAAGGGGTGGGGGCTGATGGGCGTGTCGACGGGGGCGTTCTGCGCCGTGAAGCTGCCGTTGCAGTACCCGAAGGTGTTCCGGGCGGGCGCGGCCCTGGACCCGGATCCGCTGACCGGGGATCCGGAGGTGCTGCCCGATCCGGTGCTGCGGGAGCACAACAGCCCGATGTGGCTGGTCGGTCAGGCGAAGGGCGAGGACGTCGGGCTGTTCCTGGCCACTTCCGCGCAGGACCGGGACAGCCCGCCGAAGCAGCTGGAGGCGTTCAGCAGGGCGGCGCAGGGCAGCGGCGTCCGGGTGAAGACCCTGGTCCGCCCGGCCGGGGGCCACAACTTCCAGACGTGGACGGGGATGTACCCGGACGCGCTGGGCTGGCTGAGCACGGAGCTCTCCGCCCCCGCCGGTCCGCCGTAGCCGCGAACCCCCGTGCGGCGGCCGGTCGTCAGACCGCCGTGCCGAGCCGGGCCGGGAGCGCCTCGACGCCGTTGCCGCAACCCCGGGCCGCTCGCCGGCTACCGCTGCCCGGCGGCGGGGGCCGCCTCGGGGCGGCGGAAGAGGGCGGTCCAGAGGAAGTCCTCGCCGAAGCGCGGGGAGTCCTCCGGCTCACGGCTCATGCGGCGCACCTCCCGTTCCTCCAGGCCGGAGAAGATCCAGCGCAGGGATTCGGGGGTGTAGGCGAGTCCACCGCCGAGGCCGCCCTCCCGGTAGTGCTGGGCGTCGGGGAGTTCGGAGCCCATCGCTCCGGAGGCGAAGCAGGTGAGCCCGAGGTGGCCGCCGGGGGCGAGGACGCGTTCGAGGAGGGCGAGGTAGCTGACGCGGCGGTGGGGCGGCAGGTGGTGGAAGCAACCCGAGTCGTAGACCAGGTCGTAGGGTCCGCCGAGCTCGCCCGAGGCGGCGAGCGCGAAGGCGTCGCCGTGGTGGAAGCGGATGCGGGCGCCCGCTTCCCGGGCGCGTTCCCCGGCCCAGGCGAGAGCCGTCGGGGACAGGTCGACGGCGTCCACCTCGAAGCCCAGGGAGGCGAGGTGGAGGGCGTTGCGCCCCGGGCCGCAGCCGAGGTCGAGGGCGCGGCCGGGGGTGATCAGGCCGCGGTCGAGGGCGGAGACGAGGTTCTCGTCGGGTTTGGCCACGAAGAACGGCACCGGCTTGGAGCGGTCGGCGTAGAAGCCGTCCCACCAGTCCGCGCCGCCGGCCGTCCAGCGGTCCGCCCCCGGCGCGAACAGTCCGTCCAGGAGGCTGAGCACGTCTTCCACCGAGCGTATGTCGCGATCCATGAACTCCCCTTTTCCTAGGGGGACATCGTATCGAGTTCGGCCACATAACCCCAGGTCAGAGCCCATTCACGGATCCGCCGTACGACCGTGTGCGCGCCCTTCGCGCCACCCCCGGCCGCCTCCCCCGCACCCCTGGACACGCGCCCGCCCGGGGGCCCGCCCAGGCCCGTCGCGGGGGTGTTCACGATCGCTTCCGACGGGGTTTCCCGGATTTCCCGGCCAGGCCGCCGTTCAGGTGTACGCATGATGCGTACAGTGTGCGCACCGGGGTAGGCTGGGGGCATGTCCTCATCAGAGCAGCAGAGTTCCGCGCCGGTCCCCTCCGTCTGGACCCGGCCCCGCCGGCAGAAGGAGCAGCCCGCGCTCAGCCGGGAGCAGATCGTCGCGGCGGCCGTACGGCTGCTGGACGCCGAAGGCATCGAGGCGCTGAGCATGCGCAGGCTCGGCACCGGGATGGGCACGGCCGCCACGTCCCTCTACCGGCACGTGGCCAACAAGGACGAACTGATCGAGCTGGTCGTGGACGAGGTCTACGGGGAGCTCGAACTGCCCGAAACCACCGGCCCTGACGGATGGCGCGAGGCCCTGGCGCACAGCGGGCACAGCCTGCGCGGCATGGTCCTGCGCCACCCCTGGGTGGCGTCCGTCCTCGGCCAGGTGGGCCTCGCCCACCTGGGCCCGAACCTGATGCGGATGTCGGAGCGGATGCTGGCCATGGCCCTGGCGGCCGGGTTCCCGAAGGCCGAGGCGGACCTCGCGATGAAGGCCGTCATGTCCTACGTACTCGGGGCGGCGACCAGCGAGGCCTCCTACCTCTCCCTGCTCGCCCGCAGCGGCAAGAGCGAGACCGAGTGGCTGCGGTCCCTGGTGCCCGCCTCCCAGCAGGCCCTGGAGGACCACCCGCTGACCCAGGACCACGCCACCGCCTGGCAGGGCCGGGACCCGGCGCGGCTGCGCGAGGAGAACTTCGACTACGGACTCCAGCGGGTCCTCGACGGCCTGGCGACCCGGCTCAAGCAGGCCTAGCCTCCGAGGCGTTCGCGCCGTTGGTGCGGCGGGACTGGCCGGAGAAGGGGCCCAGTATGCGCGGGGCCCGTTCCTCGCGGGGCCGGCCGGCGTGGCGGGCCGTGCGGATGGTGCGGCCGCAGGGGTGGCTGGTGGACGACTCGCCACCTGGACCGGCACCCGCCCCACCTGGCAGCAGACCGTGCCCTCGCAGCCCCACGTCCCCAGCTGACACCGCACTACCGGTGCTGTGACGACGAACGGGTGATGGAGCCGACGACGCGTCCCTCCTGGCAGATGCGCGAGCCGCTCCCGTGTCTACTTTTAGCGACCGACTGCGCGCATCGGGTCATCAGGGGCGCGCAGACGAAGCCGGTACGGAGGTAGGTATTCATGCGGAAGCTCCAGCAGGTCGTGATCGCCACTGCGGCGGTGGCGAGTCTGGCCGTCCTTGGTGCGGGAAGCGCTCACGCCGCCGATGTGATCACCCCGCGGGCTGCACAGCTGCCACCACTCCCCCGGCTCCCACAACTGCCACAGCTCCCCCCGCTACCGCCGCTGCCCAAGCTCCCCCGGGTCGCCCTGCCGCAGGTCGCGCAGCACCGGGCGGTGTCGCAGAAGAGCGTGACGCATGCGGGGCAGGTGGTGAGGTACGCGGGGTACGGCGCGTACACGCCTTACGCGCCCTACGCACCTTACGCGCCCTATGCTCCGTACGCGCTGGACGGGGCGGGAACCCCGAGCACCCCCGCCACCCCCGCCACCCCCAGCACACCGAGCACGCCTGCCGGCGGGAACACCCCGAACACGCCCAACACCCCGAACACCCCCAACACGCCCAACACCCCGGGCGGCGGCGCGACGCCGAACACCCCCAACACGCCGAACACCCCGAACACTCCGAACACCCCGGCCGACGCGAGCACGCCGAATACGCCCAATACCCCGAACACTCCGAATACACCGAATACCCCGAGCACGTAAGCAGGACCCCTCCGCGACACACGAGGGCGCCGCGCAGCGAATTCCACTGCGCGGTGCCTTTTTGTGTTTCAGCGCGACTTCCTCACCTCAGTCGGGGGTATTGGGGGTGTTCGGGGTGTTGGGAGTGTTCGGGGTGTCCCCGCCGTCCGGCGTGTTCGGAGTGTTCGGCGTATTGGGGGTGTTCGGAGTATTGCCCCCACCACCCGGGGTGTTGGGCGTATTCGGGGTGTTGGGGGTGTTAGGCGTATTGCCCCCACCACCCGGGGTGTTGGGCGTATTCGGGGTGTTGGGGGTGTTAGGCGTATTGACCCCGCCACCCGGAGTGTTGGGCGTATTCGGGGTGTTCGGCGTGTTGGGAGTGTTGGGCGTGTTCTTGCCCCGGCCCGGGGTGTTGGGCGTGTTCGGAGTATTCGGCGTGTTGGGAGTGTTGGGCGTGTTCTTGCCCCGGCCCGGAGTGTTGGGCGTGTTCGGGGTATTCGGCGTGTTGGGAGTATTGGGCGTGTTCTTGCCCCGACCCGGAGTGTTGGGCGTGTTCGGAGTATTGGGGGTGTTCGGAGTATTGCCCCCACCACCCGGGGTGTTGGGCGTGTTCGGAGTGTTCGGCGTGTTGGGTGTGTGATCAGCGACCGCCATCTGAGGCACCGGCGCGGCCATGGCTGTAGCCGGCAGGGCAGCGCCGCCAGCCAGCGCCACAGAAGCAGCCAGACCCAGCATGATCTTGCGGGACATCTTCATCATAAGCCTTCTCCATTTCGGTGTGCGGAGGTCACTGAAAGCCACCCGCCATACATTTCCATTTCTCTCGACCTTTGCGGGATTCCCCGTCAGGGCCTGCTTCCAATAAACCCAGCGGGAGCGCACGGGTCATGTCACAGGAATACGGGACTTGAAAGCGGGATCCGATTTTGGTAGAGGGCGTTCGCGCGAGCCCCAGAGGTCCGCCCCCTATGTCCGGCGGAGCCGTCAAGTCACGACTTTCCGTGCGGTGCCCCCACCACCCCGGGCGGGGCGCAATGGAACCGCAGACACCGTCTCCGCCGCTTCAGGACCCCCACCCGAGGAGCCTCCTTCCAATGACCACAAACGCCCGCCATCTCGTCCCCCTCCTGGCCGCCGCCCTCGTGATCGCCGGAAGCGCCTCCCTGGCCGTGCTCTCCCCGCACCACGCCCCCAGGACGACCATCCCCACTACCGGTGCGACCACCGGCACCGGCCCTGAGTCCTGGACCGGCCCGGCACCCAGCCCCGGTCCGGGACCCGACCTCGCCCCGTTCCTCAAGGGCTAGCGCTGCGACCGGGAAGGTCTGCCGGGTTGCTCGTCGTCCCGACTCCCCATGCCCGTCGAGGTCTTCACATCCGACTCGCGCCGGTGGTCCAGGCGTACGAGGACGACGAGGACTTCGTCGTACTTGGCGCCCTGCCGAGGCGGCGAGGCGCGGTGCCGGGCGGCGCGGGTCTGGGGGCGCCTCCCAGCGGTAGCTGGAGGGAGCAAGATCCGGAAGGGACGGCCTAGGGGAAGGTCAGTTCGGCGCCCTCGCCGAGCGGGGCGAAGTAGCGTTCCACCGTCGCCTCGCGGACCTGGACGAGGGCCGCCGGGGACCAGCGCGGCCGGCGGTCCTTGTCGATCACCTGGGCGCGGATGCCCTCGACGAGGTCGGGGGCCGACAGCGCGGCGCTCGAGACCCGGTACTCCTGCTCCAGCACCCGCTCCAGCGAGTCCAGGGCGCGGGCGCGGCGCAGGGCGGCGAGGGTGACCTTCAGCGAGGTCGGGGACTTGGCGTGCAGGGTCTGCGAGGCCTCGCGGGCGGCGGGCAGCCCGGTGGCCAGCAGCCGCCGGTGGATCTCCTCGACGGTGTCGGCGGCGTAGCAGTGGTCGATCCACTCCCGCTCGGCGGCGAGCGGGGCCGCCGGGAGGGTGGCGCCGTCGAACTTGCCCAGCACCTCGGCCACGGGTGCGGCGACGAGCTCACGGGTGAACTCCTCCAGCCAGTCCGAGGGGAGGTAGTGGTCGGCGAGCCCGCACAGCATCGCGTCGCCCGGGCCCACCGCCGTCCCGGTCAGGGCCAGGTGGGTGCCCAGTTCGCCGGGGGCGCGGGAGAGCAGGTAGGTGCCGCCGACGTCGGGGACGAAGCCGATGCCGGTCTCGGGCATGGCGACCCGCGAGCGCTCGGTGACGATCCGGACGCCGCCGTGGGCCGACAGGCCGACCCCGCCGCCCATGACGATCCCGTCCATGAGGGCGACGTACGGCTTGGGGTAGCGCGCGATGCGGGCGTTCAGCCGGTACTCGTCCCGCCAGAACGCGAGGGAGCCGGTCGTGCCGGCCTTCGCGTCGGCGTGGATGGCGCGGATGTCCCCGCCGGCGCACAGCCCCCGTTCACCGGCCCCCCGGAGCAGGACCTGCCGGACGGCGGGATCGTGTTCCCAGGCCGTCAGGGCCTCACCGATGCTCAGCACCATGGGACGGGTGAGGGCGTTGAGCGCCTCGGGACGGTTGAGGGTGATCAGGCCCGTACAGCCCTCGGTGCCGATCTGAACGGTCTCGTCTTCGGTCTTCACAGGGGTCAGTATGTCGGGTCCGACGGCATATGAAGATCGTTTCTTACGATCTTGTCAAGTCTGGACGGCTTCGGGCCGAACGCCGCGCGACCGCAGTCCCCGACAGTCCTCGGCACGGCGCGCGGTACGCGGCAGACTGGGGCGTCCGTCAGCCGCCACGCCCGGAGGAGCCCGCATGACCACCCCCGCCCTGACCCTGGACCGCGGCACCGCCCTGGTGCTGATCGACCTCCAGCAGGGGATCCTCGCCCTGCCCACGGCCCGCCCCTCCGGCGAGGTCCTCGCCCGCGGTGTCGCCCTCGCCGAGGCCTTCCGCGCGCACAAGCTGCCCGTGGTCCTGGTCAACGTCGCCTGGTCGCCCGACGGCGGCGACCTCCCCACCACCGACGTCGACCGTCCCGGCCCCGCCGCCGCCCCGCCGGCCGCGTTCTCCGAGATCCCGGCCGAACTGGCGGCCCTGGGAGACGTGACGGTCACCAAGCGCCACTGGGGCGCCTTCACCGGCACCGAGCTGGACCTCCAGCTGCGCCGGCGCGGCGTCCACCGCATCGTGCTGGCCGGGATCTCGACCAGCATCGGGGTCGAGTCCACCGCGCGTACCGCCTGGGAGCACAGCTACGGGCTGGTCTTCGCCGAGGACGCCACCGCCGACCTGGACGCCGACTCGCACGCGCACACCTTCGGGAAGATCTTCCCCCGCATCGGCCGGGTCAGCTCCACCGCCGAGGTCATCGCCGCGCTGGACGCCCTCCGCTGAGCCCCACCCGGGCCCGCGAATCCGGCGGGCCGCACACCTCGGGCGGGGAGGGCACCTCCAGCCAGACGCACTTGCCGGCCGCCCCGGGGCGCGAACCCCAGGCACGGGCCAGGCGGTCGACGATCAGCAGCCCGTACCCGCCCGGCCACCCCGGATCCCCCGACCGGCCGGGCCCCGTCCTCCCGTCCCGCCGCCCGGCACCGGGGCCCGCACCGCTCCCGCGGACGGACCCCGGTGGCACGGGCGACGCCGGGTTGATGTCGGTGACCTCGATCCGGAGGCGGTCCTGCGTACAGTCCAGCACCAGCGCCCCGGGACCGCCCCCGTGCAGGCACGCGTTGGCCACCACCTCCGACACCAGCAGCAGGACGTCCTCGGCGGCCTGACGCACTCCCGGCGTCGGACCGGGCAGCCAGTGCCAGGCGGTCAGCGCCCGGCGGGTGAAGTCGCGGCTGCGGGAGACGGGATCCATGAGCCCGTCGAGGACCAGGAGCCAGTTCCGGTTGACCGGCCGTCGCTGTTCCATGGTCCCGCTTCCCTCTCCTCAGGGGCCGGGTTTTCCGCCCAGGGCCCGTGTCACGTCCGAGTGCACCGGGAAGACCGTGTCCGCGCCGGTGATGCGGAACATCCGGGCGACCGGCCCGCCGAGCCCCGCCAGCTCCAGGGAGCCGCCGGCCTCCTCGATGGCGATCCGGCCGTGCAGCAGGGCGTTCAGCCCGGTGGAGTCGCAGAACCGCAGTCCCGCCATGTCGACCACCAGCCGTCCGCCCCGGACGGCCGCCCCCTCCAGGGCCTGCCGGAGGGGCTCCGCCGTGTCGTGGTCCAGCTCGCCACCGAGCGTGAGGAGGACCGTCCCGTCCACCGTCCGTACCGCGACGCTGAACCGTTCGCCTTCCGTTCCCGGCATCACCATCCGGCATCATCCTTCCCGCGCGCTTCCTTGCACCTGCCCCGGACCCGGCCCCCTATGCATGCATACCCCCTCTACCCCCGGTCCGCGCTGACCAGCCAGGCCGTGCCGCGCAGACGGACGGCGCCGTCGCGCTCGTACGGGCGCAGGTGGTCCGCCAGGGCGCGGCGGGCGTCGGCCCGCGCCTCCGGGCCGACCTGGGCGAGCAGGTGGTGTCCGGGCCCGGAGCCCAGCAGGAAGCCGGCCGCGTCCTCGGCGTCCGCGCCCCACACCCCGTCCGCCTCCGTCCGCACGGCCTCGACGCCGGTGAAGCCGGCCGAGCGCAGGAGGGCCCCGGTACGGTCCGGGTCGGCGAGGGAGAACATGCCGGGGCTGCCGGGGGCGGCGAAGTCACCGACGGGCAGGATGCCGTCCAGGGCGCGGAAGGCCTGCATCCACTCGCTGGCCCCGGGCTCGGCGGCGGTGACGAAGGCCAGGCGGCCGCCGGGGCGCAGCGCGCGGGCGATGTTGCCGAAGGCCGCCGCGGGGTCGTCGAAGAACATCACGCCGTACCGGCTGACGGCGTGGGTGAAGGAGCCCGGGGCGAAGGGGTGGACCTGGGCGTCCCCCTGGGTGAAGGCCACGTTGCCGACCCCTTCGGCCAGGGCGGACGCACGGGCCCGGGCGAGCAGGGGGGCGGACAGGTCCAGCCCCTCGGCCGTCCCCTGCCCGGCCCCGGCGCCGCCGGCGGCCAGCCGCGCCGCGAGCCGGGTGGTGCGGCCCGCGCCGCAGCCGACGTCGAGGACGCGGTCGCCGGGGCGGATCCCCGCCGCCGTGAGCAGGGGCTCGTTGAACCCGTCGTTGACGGCGTCCCAGCGCGTCTGGTGGGTGGCCCAGTAGGTGCCGTCGTAGCCGTTCCACGCCTGTGCCTGGGCGGTGTTGGCGATGGCCGTGCGGGGCGGCTGGTGCATGGCTCGGTCTCCTCCGGTCGGTCGGACGACGAGAATGGGCAGACGCCCAAACCCTCGCGCTACAGTATGGGCAACCGCCCATACCCGCAATCACCTTCCCCAGCCGGAGCGCCCCCATGTCACCCCGCGGAGTAGCCATCCCCGATCTGCGCGAGCGCCTCTTCGCGGCCGCCGAACGCGTCGTGGCGCGTGACGGCGCGGCCGCCCTCACCAGCCGGGCGGTCACCGCCGAGGCGGACTGCGCCAAGGGGGTCCTGCACACCCACTTCGCCGGTCTGGACGAGTTCGTCGCGGAGCTGGTCCTGGACCGGTTCGCGCGCACGGCCCGGCTGGCGCGGGCGCTGCCCGGCCGGGCGGGGCGGGGCGAGGTGGCCGGCAACCTCGCGGCGGTGGCGCTGGGGCTGCTGGAGTCCCTGGATCCGGGCGTCGTCGGCCTCGCCCTGACCCGGCCGGCAGCCGCCCTGCACACCCGCGAGGCCCTGCGGTCGGGGGCGCCGGGGTTCGCGGGGATCGAGGAGTCGGTACGGGCGTACCTGGACGAGGAGCGCGCCCGGGGCCGGGTCCCGGCGGGGCTGGACTCCGGGGCGGTGGCCCTGGCCCTCGTCGGCACGGTCCACCACCTGCTGATGACCCGCGACCCCGGGGGCCCGGACCCGCGCGAGACCACCGCCCGCCTGATCGCCGCCCTGGTCCCGGCGCCCGCGTCCTGACCGGGCGGGCTCCCGGCCCGCCCCCACCCCTTCGGCCTGCCGTGTCGCGCGCCCGCCGGCGGGGCGTCCGGGGGAAGCTGCGGGCATGATCCACGCAGTGGCGCACGCGCTGTCGATCACCGGCTCGATGACCTGGGAGATCACCTGGGCGCTGATCCTCGGCTTCACCCTGTCGGCGATGGTCCAGGCGGTGGTCCGCACGTCCACCGTGGTCCGCCTGCTGGGTGACGACCGCCCCCGCACCCTCGCCGTGGCGGCCGGGCTGGGCGCGGCCTCCTCCTCCTGCTCCTACGCCGCGGTCGCCCTGGCCCGTTCACTGTTCGTCAAGGGGGCGCACTTCACCGCCGCCATGGCCTTCGAGATCGCCTCGACCAATCTGGTCGTCGAGCTGGGGATCGTCCTGGCCCTGCTGATGGGCTGGCAGTTCACCGCCGCCGAGTTCGCCGGCGGCCCGGTCATGATCGTCGTACTCGCGCTGCTGTTCCGGCTGTTCCTGAGCGACGGGCTGCTGGGGCCGGCGCGCGCACAGGCCGGGCGGGGCGTGGCGGGGGCCATGGAGGGGCACGCCGCGATGGACATGTCGGTGGGCGGAGGGGGTTCGTTCGTCCGGCGACTGCTGTCGGGGCGGGGTTTCACCGCCACGAGCCACGTCTTCGTCATGGAGTGGGCGGCGATCCTGCGGGACCTGGTGGTGGGGCTGCTGATCGCCGGGGCCGTCGCGGCCTGGGTGCCGGACGCCTTCTGGCGGGCCTTCTTCTTCGAGGGACACCCGCTGGCCGCCCGGCTGTGGGGGCCGGTGATCGGGCCGCTGGTGGCGATGGCCTCGTTCGTCTGCTCGATCGGTAACGTGCCGCTGGCCGTGGTGCTGTGGAAGGGCGGGATCAGCTTCGGCGGCGTGGTCTCGTTCGTCTTCGCCGACCTGCTGATCCTGCCGGTCCTGAACATCTACCGGAAGTACTACGGCCTCCGGATGACCCTGTTCCTGCTGGGGACGTTCTACCTGGCCGCGGTGGTCGCCGGGTACGCCGTCGAGTTCGCCTTCGGCGGCCTCGGGCTGATCCCGGACCAGGCCGCGGCCCGGCTGCCGCAGGAGGGCGTCTCCTGGAACTACACCACCTTCCTCGACATCGCCTTCCTCGGCCTGGCCGCGGCCTTCGTGGTCCGCTTCCTGCGGACCGACGGGCGGGACATGCTCCGGATGATGGGCGGCCCGCCCCCGTCCGGCTAGGTATAAGACTGCCGGACGGGGCGGGCACCCCCTAACGCAGGTCCGCCGCGGCCGGGGTGTCGTCGAGGAAGCCGCCCGACTGGTGCTGCCACAGCTTGGCGTAGGCGCCGTCGGCGGCGAGCAGCTCGTGGTGGGTGCCCTGCTCGACGATCCGTCCGCGGTCGAGGACGACGAGCCGGTCCATGGTGGCCACGGTGGACAGCCGGTGGGCCACCACGAGCGCCGTGCGTCCGGCCATCAGCCGCCACAGCGCGTCCTGGACGAGGATCTCGCTCTCGGAGTCCAGCGCGCTGGTCGCCTCGTCGAGCAGCAGGATGGGCGCGTCGCGCAGGATCGCCCGGGCGAGGGCGACCCGCTGGCGCTGGCCGCCGGAGAGCTTCACCCCGCGCTCGCCGACCATGGTGTCGAACCCGTCCGGCAGGGCGTCGGCGAACTCGGTGACGTGCGCCGCCTCGGCCGCGCGGCGGATCTCGGCGTCCGTGGCGTCCGGCCGGGCGAAGGCGATGTTCTCGCGCAGGGTGCGGTGGAACATGGCCGGGTCCTGCGGCACGTAGGCGATCAGGCCGCGCAGGTCGGCCTGGGACATCCGGCTGATGTCCTGTCCGCCGATCCGGATCCGGCCGGAGTCGATGTCCGTCATCCGCAGCAGCAGCCGGGTGAGGGTGGTCTTGCCGCCACCGGACCGGCCGACCAGGCCGATCTTCGACCCGCCGGCGACGGCCAGGTCGAGGCCCTGGAACAGGGGCTCGGAGCCGCCCGCGTGGGTGAAGCGCACCCCTTCGAAGGACACGTCGGCGCCCTTGGGCGCCAGCGGCTCCGGGGAGGCCGGGTCGAGTACCTTCGGGGGGTCCAGCAGCAGTTCGGTGAACTGGGCGGCCTCCGTCATCGAGCTCTCCAGCCGGCGGTAGATCTGGTTGAACTCGAACATGATGCGGGTGGCGTTGCCGTAGTAGGTGAAGGCGACGACGACCGCCTCCACCCCGCGCCCGTCCGCCGCGAGCCCGACGGCGAGGAACAGGCCCAGCGCGTTGGTCAGTACGGACATGGGCGCGACGAGGGTGTCGATGCGCAGGTTTCCGTAGTCCCAGGAGCGCAGCATGAGCCGGCGCGACTCCGCGACGCGCGCCCGGTGTTCGGCCGCCTCGCGCCGCTCGGCGGCGAAGGCCCGCACCGTGTCCATGTTCATCAGGCTGTCGGAGACGTGCCCCGAGACCCGGGCGATCGCCTCCTCCCGGCGGTCGACGAGCGCCTGCCGGCGGCGGACCAGGGGGGCCACGCCCACCGCCGTCACCGCGATCATCACCAGGAGCCCGACGACGAGCAGCGGGTCGTACCGCCAGAGCACCACCGACCCGAACACCAGCGGGACCAGCCGCCCGACGAGGTTGAAGGTGAGCGCGTCGACGAACTCCTCGAAGCGGGTGGCGAAGCTCAGGACCCGTTTGGTGAGCGAGCCGGCGAAGTTGTCGTGGAAGAACGCGGCGTCCTTGGCGAAGAGTTCGTCCAGCCCGATCACGTACAGGCGCTCGACGCCGAGGGCGTCGACCCGGTTGAGGCAGTGCAGCCCCAGGCGCCACATCCCCTCGGAGAGGAGCAGGACCACGGCGAAGACCGCCACGTACGGGAGCATGTCACCCGGACGGGTGGCGGCGCCCTGCGAGATCCGGCCGACGAGTTTGGCGACGACGAGGGGCGCGACGTAGTTGATGCCGACGTTGCCCAGCGCCGGGAGCAGCATCGCGGGGACGGTCCAGCGGCGGAGCCGGGCCATCTCCCGTCCGTAGTAGCGAAGTGCGAGGAACACCGAGCCCCTGCTCGGCGAACTCTTGGACGATTCTGGCATTCCCGTACCAACCCTGCTGTGTCGGACCGTCAGGCAAGGTTCCGCAGTGTTCCGCAAGGGCGCCCGTACGGTCCATGTGTTTTTCGACCGGTACGGGCATCACGCACTGTAGGGGAATGAACGCGGTGCGCGACAGGGTGCCTCGATGGCGGGCGGGCGCGGCTCCCGGTCCGGGTCAGGCTCCGGACCGGTCCAGCTCCTCGTCCAGGGCGAGCGCCGCCGCGATGAGCGCCAGGTGGGTGAACGCCTGCGGGAAGTTGCCCAGTTGCTCGCCGGTCGGCCCGATCTCCTCGGCGAAGAGGCCGACGTGGTTGGCGTAGGTGAGCATCTTGTCGAAGGCGTACCGGGCCGCGCCGAGGCGGCCCGCGCGGGCGAGGGCGCCGACGTAGAGGAACGTGCAGAGGGAGAACGTGCCCTCGTCGCCGCGCAGGCCGTCCGGGGACTCGGCCGGGTCGTAGCGGTGCACGAGGCTGTCGGAGACCAGCCCCGCCTCGATCGCGTCGAGGGTCGACAGCCAGCGGCGGTCCCTCGGGGAGACGAAGCCGACGGTGGGCATCAGCAGGAGGGAGGCGTCGAGCACGTCGCCGTCGAAGTGCTGGACGAACGCCTCGCGGCGGTCGCTGTAGCCGCGTTCCATGATCTGGCGGAAGACGGCGTCCCGTGCGGCGGTCCAGCCGGCCACGTCGGCGGGCCGGGCGAGTTCGGCGGCCAGCCGGATGCCCCGGTCGAAGGCCGTCCAGCACATCAGCCGGCTGTAGGTGAAGTCGCGGCGGCCGCCCCTGGTCTCCCAGATGCCCTCGTCGGGCCGGTCCCACGAGCGGGCCAGCCAGTCGAGGAGGGCGCTCAGGTTCCGCCAGCCGTCGTACCCGGCGAGCCGGGCCAGGTCGGCGGCGTGGCTGAGGGCGAAGACGGCCTCTCCGTAGATGTCGAGCTGGAGCTGACCGGCCGCGCCGTTGCCGAGCCGGACGGGCGCGGAGCCGCGGTATCCCTCCAGGTGCGTCAGGACCTCCTCGTCCAGGCGGGGGTCCCCGTCGACCCGGTACATGATCTGCAGCGGCTCGCCGGTCACCGTACCGCCCTGGGGTACGCGGGCCCCGAGCCAGCGCCGGAACGCCTCGGCCTCGTCCTCCAGCCCCAGGTCGAGCAGGGCCTTCACCGACAGCGAGGCGTCGCGCACCCAGGTGTAGCGGTAGTCCCAGTTCCGCTCCCCGCCGATCCGTTCGGGCAGGCCCATGGTGACGGCGGCCACGGGGGCGCCGGTGGGGGCGTAGGTCATGAGCTTCAGCGTGATCGCGGACCGGTTGACCATCTGCTGCCAGCGGCCCCGGTACCGGCTGCGGCTCAGCCAGCGGTGCCAGTGGTCATATGTGGCCCGGAACGCGCGGCGCAATTCCTCCGCGCCCATCGGCTCCGGCGGCCCGGCGGCGGGGTCGTGACACACCGTCAGTACGGCGGCGGCGAGCCCGCCCTGCCCCAGCTCCGCCTCCCCCCGCACCCCGGCCCCGTCCCGCCGGATCCGCACCGGTCCGCTGACCTGGAGGAACGCCGACACCTCCGGCCCGCCGAACCGGGCGGTGGCCCCCTCCACCGCCAACTCCGGCTCGGCGCGCCCGTAGTCGAACGCGGGCTGACACTCGATCCCGAACCGGACGGTGCCCCGGGTGACGCGCAGGACGCGGATGATCCGGTGCAGCCCGGGCGGCGCCTCGGCCTCCCCCAGCGGCATGAAGTCGACGACCTCACCGACCCCCTCCTCGGTCATGAACCGGGTGACGAGCACGGCGGTGTCGGCCAGGTACAACTGCCGGGTGACGGCGCCGTCCCCCTCGGCCGCGACGGCGAAGAACCCGCCCCGGTCGTGGTCGAGCAGGGAGGCGAACAGACTGGGCGCATCGAACCGCGGCGCGCAGAACCAGTCGATCACCCCCTCGGAGGAGACCAGCGCGGCCGTCCGCAGGTCCCCGATCAGCCCGTGGTCCCCGATCGGCGGATATCGGCGTCGACGCATGCCACTCCCTCCACAACCCCGCCCACCCCACCTCCACGCTACGGTCCCACCCTCCCGGGGGCACCCCGCGACATTGCCTTCGCCGCCACTCATTGCAACGAAGCGTTGCATTCGATGGCAGGTCATTGCATCAATTCATGGCCTTTGACCTGGAGTTATGCGCTAAGTCCATTGACCGGATCCTGAACGCAACGTAGCTTTCGAGAGGCGCCGAACGCGTCATATCGCGAGATGAGGAATGGTCATGAGTGAGTCCCTCCACACCGTCGAGGCCATGCCGACGGAGCGTCGGGCCGGTTGTCCCTTCGATCCGCCGGCGGAGCTGAGCGAGGCCCGGCGGCACGGTCCCATCAGCCGCTTCACCCACGCCGGGGGCAGGCCCGGCTGGCTGATCACCGGGTACGACCTGGTCAGGTCGGTGCTGGCGGACCCCCGGTTCAGCTCGCGCAAGGAGCTGATGAACATCGCCGACTTCGAGCTCCCTCCGGCCCCGCCCGGCGAGTTCCTCCTCATGGACGAACCGCAGCACGGCCGTTACCGCAAGCCCCTGGTCGGCAAGTTCACCGTGCGGCGGATGCGGCTGCTGACCGAGCGGATCGAGCGGATCACCGCCGAGTGCCTGGACGCCATGGAGGCGGCCGGCCCTTCCGCGGACCTGGTGACCGCGTTCGCCAAGCCGATCCCCACCATCGTGATCTGCGAGATCCTCGGCGTGCCCTACGAGGACCGGGCTTCCTTCCAGGAGCAGATCGACGCCTTCATGGGCGGGGAGGTGAGCGACGAGGAGCTGATCGCCGCCTACACCGCGACCCAGGAATACCTTGCCCGGCTGGTGGCCGCCAAGCGCGCGAACCCCACCGACGACGTGCTGAGCGAGCTCACCGACGGCGACCTGACCGACGAGGAGCTGAAGGGCATCAGCCTCATCCTGCTCGCGGCCGGCTTCGACACCACCGCGAACATGCTCTCCCTCGGCACCTTCGCCCTGCTGAGCAACCCGGACCAGCTGGCCGCGCTGCGCGCCGACCCCTCGCTCACCGACGGCGCGGTGGAGGAGCTGCTGCGGTACCTGAGCGTCGCCAAGACCTTCCACCGGACGGCGCTGGAGGACGTCGAGGTGGGCGGGCGGACCATCGAGGCCGGAACGACGGTCGTCCTGTCGTTCAACACCGCCAACCGCGACCCCGAGCGCTTCGCCGACCCCGACGTCCTCGACATCCGCCGCCCGTACGACGGACACCTCGCCTTCAGCCACGGCATCCACCAGTGCCTGGGCCAGCAGCTGGCCCGCGTGGAGATGCGGGTGGCCTTCCGGGCCCTGCTGGAGCGCTTCCCCACGCTGCGCCTGGCCGTACCGGCCGACGAGGTCCGCCTGCGCCCGGAGACCGCCGACATCTACGGGGTGAAGAGCCTGCCGGTCACCTGGGACGCCAAGTGAGCGCGGCCCGCCCGAGCGTCGATCGCGAACGCTGCATCGGCGCCGGGATGTGCGCCATGACCGCCCCCGACGTCTTCGACCAGGACGACGAGGGCCTGGTGGTCCTGCTGGAGGCCGAGCCGGACGCCGCCCGTCTCGCGGCCGCGCGGATGGCCGCCGGGGTGTGCCCGTCGGGGGCCATCACCCTCGGCGGGCCGGCATCCGGCGGGCCTGCGGAGGGCCGCCCGCCCTCCGCCTGAGCGGCGGATCAGCCCAGTCCCGTGGGCGGCGCGTCGAGGTAGGGGTTGCGCGGCGGGGTGACGGGCTTCAGGACGCCGGCCTCCATGGCCGGGACCGGGTTCTCGACGGTGACGCGCCCGGCCCTCAGGACGCCCGTGACCTCGACCCAGGTGTCGTCGGCGGGCGCCTTCGCGCCGTGCATCTCCACGTGGAGGGTCCGCGCGTCGGCAGCGCAGCAGCTGAGCTTCAGGCGGTTGAGGTACCAGGTGCCCGGGGCCTTGCCGGCGGAGACGAACCCCAGCAGCCGGACCTCGCGGCCGTCCAGGGTCTTCGGCGCGTGCACGGAGCGCCCGATGAACTCCTCCAGGGCCAGGGGCGTCACCGGCGCGTCCCCCAGCTCCCCGTAGGCGCTCTGCCCGGCGCCGGACGCGGCCCCGCCCCGCGAGGCCGTGTACGCGCCGAGCGCCGGCGGGGCGACGAACATCAGGGTGAGGGCGGGTACGGCGAGGAGCCAGGCGACGGGCGTGACCCCGCCGTGGTCGTGGCCGTCAGCGCCGTGGTCGTGGCCGTCAGCCCCGTGACCGTGGCCGCTGCCCTCGTGCCGCTCTTCCTCGTGGCCGTCCGCCGGCTCCCGCAGGCGGCGGACGAGCTCGGCCCCGAGGCCGGCGAAGCCCAGGGCGGCCAGCAGGATTCCGGACGCGACGAGGTAGGGCCCCAGCCCCGCCTTCACGTACCGCAGGTACACGTCGCTGCGCACGGTGGTGTGGAGCAGGCCCGTGCCGGTCAGCACCAGCAGGAGCGGCGCGCCGAGTCCGCCCAGCAGGCGGTCGCGGTCCGCGCGGGCGGGGGGTCGTCCGGTCACAGGAGTACGCCCCCGACGAGTACGGCGCACAGGATCGCCACGACGAACGTGGCGGCGCAGAACCGGACCGCGAACGCCCGTCCGAAGGCCCCCGCCTGCAGGGCGATCAGCTTCAGGTCGACCATCGGGCCCACCACCATGAAGGCCAGGCGGGCGGTGGGCGAGAAGCCGGTGAACGAGGACGCGACGAACGCGTCCGCCTCCGAGCACACCGACAGGAGCACCGCGAGCGCCGCCGCCACGAGCACGCCCAGCCACGGGGACCCGGAGAAGGCCTCCAGGACGGACGGCGGTACGAGGACGTCGAAGGTCGCCGCGGCCATGGCGCCGACCACCAGGAATCCGCCCGCTTGCAGGAAGTCGTGCTGCATCCCGCGCCGGAAGGCGTCCAGCCGGCCGGCGCCGGGCGGCTGCTCCGCTCGCGCGGCGGGCGGCCGCAGCCATTCCTCACGGCCCCACCGGATCCACAGCCAGCCCATGACGACGGAGGTGAGCAGCGACGCCCCGAACCGGGCGGCCACCATCTCCGGCCTGCCGGGGAACGCGATCGCCGTCGCGACGAGCACCACCGGGTTGACGGCGGGCGCGGCGAGCAGGAACGTCAGGGCCGCCGCGGGAGCCACTCCCCGGCGCATCAGGCTGCCCGCGACCGGCACCGAGGCGCACTCGCACCCCGGCAGCACCACTCCGGCGGCGCCGGCCACCGGAACGGCGAGGACGGGGTTACGGGGCAGGACCTTGGCGAAGACCCGGGCGGGGACGAACGCGCCGATGGCCGCCGAGACGACGGTGCCGAGGATCAGGAACGGTATGCCCTGCATGACGATGGCGACCAGCAGGGTGCGCCACGCCCCGAACGCGGCCAGCCCGTAACGCCGCTCCAGCCACGGGCCGGCGAGCACGGCGGCCACCGCGGCGCCGACCAGGGCCGGGCCGGCCGCGGCCATGCCCGCCCGGCGCCGCCGCCCCGTCCCGGCCTCGCCGTCCCGCGGGCCCGAGGAGTGGGGCGGCGCTTGCGTCGCCGTGCTCGCCGGACCCTCCATCACACCGCGCCCTTCGCTCGTCGTCCGCCGTGACGCGGGCGGGCCACACACTAGCGGGCGACAATCATATTCATCTACCGCTCACGCAGGGCACGGCACCGTGATTCCGGCGACGATGAGGCCCTGGTCGATGAGCCACCGCCCCCTCAGCAGCCGGCGCGGGAACCCGGGGTCGGATTCCAGGAGGCGGGCGGAGAACGCCCCGCCGTACTCGATGGTGATCTCGGCCTGCCCGAAGTCCAGCACCCGTCGGGCGACGGGGAACCAGGCCTTGTAGACGCACTCCTTCACGCAGAACAGCAGCCGGTCCCAGTGGACCTCGGGCTCCAGGCGGGACATCTCGGCCGTACGGCGGCGTTCCCACGGGAGGGCGATGAGGTCGAGCATGCCCTTGGGGAGTGGGAGGTGGGGCTCGGCGTCGATCCCGACGGTGAGGATCCCGGAGGCCCGGGCCACGGCCGCCGCCCGGTATCCCTCGCAGTGGGTCATGCTCCCGACGATCCCCTCGGGCCACACGGGGGCCCCGCGCTCCCCGGTGAGGATCGGGACGGGGCCGACGCCGAGCTCCGCGAGGGCCTGCCGGGCACACCACCGCGTGGTGGCGAACTCCTGCCTGCGCTTCTCGACGGCGCTGCTCACGATCTCCGGCTCGCCGCCCAGGAGCGGAGCGCGGACCGTGTCGCCGAAGGCCTCGGCCGTGGCGACCCCGGAGGCCGGCACGAGTTTCTCAATCATGGCTCACCTGCCCTGACACCGGTTACTGCGGCGGGTTGCCGTGCTTGCGGGACGGCAGGTCGGCGTGCTTGGTGCGGAGCATCGCGAGGGCGCTGACGAGCACCGCGCGGGTTTCGG
>NZ_JBEPFL010000047.1:0-53500 GCF_040301925.1 Streptomyces sp. NPDC000075 | reverse complement strand
TCTTCTTGGCATCCACGATCCGCTTGGCGACGCGCTTGATGCCCTCGGCATCGGCTACGGAGGAGCCTCCGTACTTCTGCACGACAAGGCCCACGTGCGCTCCTCGCTCGGTCCGTCTCATTGCGCGTGCAGTCTAACGAGCGGCCGGGATCCGACCGCTCCGTACCGCATCATGAGACGGGATTATTTACGGCCGAGCCTACCGAGCTCCTGCTCCATGACCTGCCCCGCCTGCTCCACGAGGTCCTCCTCGGTGAGGTCCTCGTCGGTGTCCAGGCCGTCGAGGGCCGCGAGCGGCTGGTTGAGGCGGACGTGCGAGATCAGCGACTGGAGGGCACGCAGGGTGGCCGAGGCCGTCGGCCCCCAGTTGGTGAAGTACGAGAACTGCCACCACCACAGCGCCTCGGTGACCCGGCCCGCCTGGTGGTGGATGAGGCCGTGCCGCAGGTCGGCGACCACGTCCGCCAGGTCGTCGGAGATCCGGTGCGCGACCGGGGCCTTGCGCGGCTCGTACGGGTCGAAGACCTCGGAGTAGACGTCGACCGGCTCCAGCATCACGGCGAACCGCTCGCGCAGGACGTCCACGTCCGGCTCCGGGCCCAGGTCGGGCTCGTAGCGCTCGTCGGGCAGGACGTCCTGGTACGCGCCCAGCCGGCCGCCCGCCAGCAGCAGCTGGGACACCTCCAGGAGGAGGAAGGGGACGGCGCTGTCCGGGTCCTCGCCCTTGGCCACCTCGGTGACCGCGACGATGAAGGACTCGATCTGGTCCGCGATCGAGGCGGCGAAGTCGTCCGGATCCTGTCCCAGGGCGTGCAGCGTTGCGTCAGACATCAAGAAGTCGCCTTCCTTCAAAGGCCCGCCCGAGCGTGACCTCGTCCGCGTACTCCAGGTCTCCCCCGACGGGGAGCCCGCTGGCCAGGCGGGTGACCTTCAGGCCCATGGGCTTGATCATGCGGGCGAGGTAGGTGGCGGTCGCCTCGCCCTCCAGGTTCGGGTCGGTCGCGAGGATCAGCTCGGTGACCGTCCCGTCCGCGAGGCGCGCCAGCAGCTCGCGGATGCGCAGGTCGTCGGGGCCGACGCCCTCGATCGGGCTGATCGCGCCGCCGAGGACGTGGTACTTGCCCCGGAACTCGCGGGTCCGCTCGATCGCGACGACGTCCTTCGGCTCCTCGACCACGCAGATCACCGACGTGTCGCGGCGCGGGTCGCGGCAGATGCCGCACCGCTCCTCCTGCGCCACGTTCCCGCAGACCGCGCAGAACCGGACCTTCTCCTTGACCTCCAGCAGCGCGTGCGCGAGGCGCCGGACGTCGGTGGGCTCGGCCTGCAGGACGTGGAAGGCGATCCGCTGCGCGCTCTTGGGCCCGACGCCGGGCAGCCTGCCCAGCTCGTCGATCAGGTCCTGGACCACGCCTTCGTACAACGGACTGCCTTCTTTCGGTTCTGGTGCTGTGTTCTACAGGGAACGGGGACGGGACGGGAAGGGGCGGGGGCTAGAAGGGGAGGCCGGGGCTGCCGCTGCCGCCGCCCAGGCCCTGCGCCAGCGGGCCCAGCTTCTGCTGCTGGAGCGCCTGCGCGTTCTCGTTGGCGGCCTGGACCGCCGCGACGACCAGGTCGGCGAGGGTCTCGGTGTCCTCCGGGTCCACGGCCTTCGGGTCGATGACCAGGGCCCGCAGGTCACCGGAACCGGTGACGGTGGCCTTCACCAGACCGCCGCCGGCCTGGCCCTCGACCTCGGTCCGGGCCAGTTCCTCCTGGGCCGTGGCGAGGTCGCGCTGCATCTTCTGGGCCTGCTGGAGCAGCTGCTGCATGTTGGGCTGGCCACCACCGGGAATCACGGGTACTCACTCCATCTGCGCATCGGCCTGGCTGCGGCCGTCGGGAACGCTCGGTCAATCCGAGCCTACGTGCTCCCCGGGCGCCGCGCCCTACGCCGGGAGGACCAACTCTTTCGGGTGAGAGACGGGGCGTGCGCGTCCCTGTTGGGGACCTCCTTGCGGGCGGAAAACCGGGGATTCGTCGCCCATCGCGTGTCATTCGAAGGTAGGAAGAGCATGCGCACCATTGCGCACACGCGCACCACGACACGTCAGTGCAGGCAGAGGGAGTGCCCGGGTGAGTCAGCCGGAGATGCAGCCCGAGGGGCCACCCCGGGATCCCGCAGAGGACGGCGACCTGACCGGCCGGCCGTTCCCCCTCGGCGACTGGGGCGAGCCCGCCGAGCGGCTCGACGAGCTCTACCGGCGGGTGGAGGCCGACGCGCTGCGCACCGCCGAGTGGTACCTGTCGGACCGGGCCTGGAAGCGGCGGGGCGCGCGGACCCTGCGGGCGGGCGCGGCCGTGGGCGCCGTCACGGGCGCCGCGATGCCGCTGCTGGAGCTGACCGGCTCGGCCCCGGGCGTGGCCCCGTACGGTTACCTCTCCCTGCTGCTGGCCGCCGCCTGCCTGGCCTGCGACCGGTTCTTCGGGCTGACCTCGGGGTGGATGCGGGACGTGGCGACGGCGCAGGCGGTGCAGCGCCGGCTCCAGACGCTCCAGTTCGACTGGGCCTCGGAGAACGTGCGCGAGGTGCTGGGGCCGACGGAGGGCACGGCGAGCGAGGCCGCCGAGCGCTGCCTGACGGTGCTGCGGCGGTTCTCCGAGGACGTCACGGAACTGGTGCGCTCCGAGACGGCCGACTGGATGGTGGAGTTCCGGGCGGGGCCGACGCCGCTGGCCATGCAGTCCCTGGCCGCCGCCCCGGCCCGGCCGGACCCGGGCGTCCCCCCGGCCCGTTTCCCCCTCCCGCCGGGCACCCGCCCGAACATGCCGCGCCAGCGGCCCCCGGAGCAGCCGCGCTGAGGGGGCCGGGTCCGGTCAGCTGAAGATGATCATCGAGCCCTGGCCCAGGCTCCGGGTGGCCGCCGCGTGCAGGCCCAGCCATACGTGCCGCTCCCGCGCGAAGGGGCTCGCGTCGTACGGGATCGGTCCCGCGGGCTCCTCCAGCGCCGTCGGCCCGCCCGGCGGCGCCGGGGCGGCGGGCGGGTTCATGGGGTCTATCCCGATCGCGGGGGCGACGAAGGCCAGCTCGCGCAGCAGCCCCTGCGCCGACCCGAGCGGCCCGCCCCCGGCCAGCAGCTCGTCGTTGGCCAGTGGCGCGGGGAAGTCCACCGGGACGTAGGCCCCGGCGTGGTCGTAGTGCCAGACCAGGTGCGACTGCTGGGCCGTGGCCTCGAACATCTCCAGCAGCTGCTCGTAGTCCCCGCCCAGCTCGTCCACCGGCGTCACCGGCAGCCCGCAGATCTGGAGCAGGTACGCCCGCCGCAGGAAGTGCAGGGCGTCGTAGTCGAAACCGGCCACCGGGGCCACGTCCCCGCTCAGGCCCGGCATGTAGGCGAACACGGGCACCGACGGCAGACCCGCCTCGCCCAGCGCCTTGTCGTACGCGGCGATCTCCTCCGCGAAGGGGTTGTCGGGGCTGTGGCACAGCACGTCGACAAGGGGGACCAGCCACAGGTCACAGGCCACGCGGGCTCCGATCAGTCGTTGCCGCCGATCCGGCCAGCGTAATGCGCCGGACACGCTCCGCGAAGGGGTGCGCAGAACCCGGCGACGGGGTCCGGGCGGGAAGGGAGCCCCTCAGAGGGTCGCGGCCCAGTCCAGGCCGTGCTGGTTGTACCCGCGCACGATGCTGCGGACCGCCTCGGCGTCGGCCCGCGTCACGGCGTCGACCAGCTCGCCGTGCTTGTCCCACAGCGCGGCGGCGGGCTGGGGGGCCCGCTGGAGGTGGGGGACGGAGAAGACCCAGCACTGCACGCGGATCCGGTGCAGGAACTCGGTGATGTAGGTGTTGCCGACCAGCCCGCTGAGCTCGCGCCAGAACCTGAGGTCGTAGCCGATCAGCACTTCGAGCGAACCGCTGTGCGCGGCCCGCCGCGCCTCCTCCGCGCGGCGGCGCACGGACACCAGCAGCTCGGCCGAGCCGGGCGCGGTCCCGCATTCGACGAGCCGGCGGAAGATCCCGTCGAGTATCAGCATCCGGGCCTCGATCATGCCGCGGAAGTCGTCGACCGTGTAGACGCGGACCCGGAAGCCCCGGTGCTGCACGGATTCCAGCAGGCCCTGCGCGGAGAGGTCGACGAGCGCCTCGCGCACGGGGGTCGCGGAGACCTCGTACTGCTCGGCGATCTGCTTGACGGTGAACTCGGTGCCCGGGGGCAGCCTGCCCGCGAGCACCTCGTCACGCAGCGCGTCCGCGATCTGCTGTCGCAGGGTGTTGCGGGTGACACCTCCGCCGCTGCCTGACATAGGGGTCCGTCTCCTCGGTAGAACTTCGGACACCTTAGGCCAGGCAGCGCGGCCGAAACCGATCGGTTCCCCTCCGCTATACGGAGATAACGGCCGATATGCGGATGATCAGCTGCCCGTGGTGTGGCGGTCGGCGACCGTCAGGGCCTCGTCGAGGAGGGCCAGGCCCTCCTTGGCCTCGGCTTCCGTGACGGTGCACGGGGGGACGACGTGCGTCCGGTTCATGTTGACGAACGGCCACAGGCCGGACGCCTTGCAGGCGGCCGCGAACTCGGCCATGGGCGCGTTGTCGGCGCCGGCGGCGTTGTACGGGACGAGCGGCTCGCGCGTCTCCTTGTCCCGTACGAGCTCCACCGCCCAGAAGGTGCCCAGCCCGCGGACCTCGCCGACCGACGGGTGGCGCCCGGCGATCTCGGCGAGCCCGGGGGCGATCACCTCGGCGCCGACGCGGGCGGCGTTGCCGACGACGTCCTCCTCCTCCATCGCGTTGATCGTCGCGACGGCGGCGGCGCAGGCCAGCGGGTGGCCGGAGTAGGTCAGTCCGCCCGGGTAGGGGCGGGTGGCGAAGGTCTCGGCGATGGCGCCGGAGATGGCGACGCCGCCGAGCGGCACGTAGCCGCTGTTCACGCCCTTGGCGAAGGTGATCAGGTCCGGGGTGACGTCCCAGTGCTCGGCCGCGAACCACTTGCCGGTGCGGCCGAAGCCGGACATGACCTCGTCGAGGATGAAGACGATGCCGTAGCGGTCGCAGAGCTCGCGCACCCCGGCCAGGTAGCCGGGCGGCGGGGTCATGATCCCGGCGGTGCCGGGCACGGACTCCAGGATGACCGCGGCGACGGACTGCGGCCCCTCGAAGGCGATCGTGTCGGCGAGGTGGGCGAGGGCGCGCTCGCACTCCTCCTGCTCGGTGGTGGCGTGGAAGGGCGAGCGGTAGAGGAACGGGCCCCAGAAGTGGACGACGCCGGCGGAGGCGGTGTCCGAGGGCCAGCGGCGCGGGTCGCCGGTCAGGTTGATCGCGGCGGCGGTGGCGCCGTGGTACGAGCGGTAGGCGGAGAGCACCTTCTGGCGGCCGGTGTGCAGCCGGGCCATGCGGACGGCGTTCTCCACGGCCTCGGCGCCGCCGTTGGTGAAGAAGATCTTGTCGAGGTCGCCGGGGGTCCGCTCGGCGATGAGGCGTGCGGCCTCGGAGCGGACGTCGACGGCGAAACCGGGCGCCAGGGTGCAGAGCCTGGCGGCCTGCTCCTGGATCGCCGCGACCACCTTGGGGTGCTGGTGGCCGATGTTGGTGTTGACCAGCTGGGAGGAGAAGTCGAGGAAGCGGTTCCCGTCGTAGTCCCAGAAGTACGAGCCCTCGGCCCCGGCGACGGCCAGCGGGTCGATCAGGGCCTGGGCGGACCACGAGTGGAAGACGTGCGCGCGGTCGGCGGCCTTGACGGACGCGCCGGTGACATGAGGGGTCATGGCGTCACGCTAGAAGTGCGCAGGTGGGAAGGGATATCGGCGGACTGTATGGGGGTGGGGGGCCACCCTCGGCAGTCTGTCGGCCCCGGCAGCCGTTGACAGCATGCTGTCATGGTGGGAGCGTGGTTCCGTACCCGCCGCCTCGTCCTTCCGCATTCCCCGTCGGAGGCGTCCCATGAACGGCAGTCCCGTGAACGGCAGTCCCGTCACCACGGCTTACAAGCCCGTCCACCTCGCGGTCTACGACACGTACGCCGACTGGGAGACCGGGCACACCACCGCCCACCTCGCCCGGCGCGGATACCGGATCCGTACGGTCGGCCCGGCCGCTGGCGTCCCGGTCACCACCATGGGCGGCCTCCGCGTCCAGCCCGACCTGGCCCTCGCCGAGCTGCGCCCCGAGGACTCCTCGCTGCTGATCCTGACGGGCGCCGGGCTGTGGGACACCGGCGCGGACCTGGACCCCTTCGCGGCCAGGGCGCGCGAGTTCCTGGCGGCCGGGGTGCCGGTGGCGGCGATCTGCGGAGCCACGGCGGGCCTCGCCCGGGAGGGCCTGCTGGACGACCGCCCGCACACCAGCGCGGCCGCCGCCTACCTCGCGGCGCAGCCCGGGTACGGGGGTGCGGCCTGGTACGTGGAGGCCGACGCGGTCACCGCGGGCGACCTGATCACGGCGGGGCCGACGGAGCCGGTGGCCTTCGCGCGGGAGGTCTTCGCCCGGCTGGGGGTGTACGAGCCGGAGGTACTGGACGCCTGGTACCGGCTGTTCCACGACTCCGACGCCTCCGCGTTCCCGGTCCTGATGGCCGCCGCGGAGGCCGGCGGTGCCTGACCCGCTGCCGCGGGACCCCGCGCGGCCGCTGTCCGGGCGGGAGCGGCAGGACCTGCTCAGCCGGACCGCGCTGGGCGTGTTCCAGCTGAACGGGCAGTTCCTGGCCGTCTCCGAGGAGCTGGCCCGTCCGGCCGGGCTGACGGCCGCGTGGTGGCAGGTGCTGGGCGCGGTGCTGACGGAGCCTCTGCCCGTCGCGGGGATCGCCCGGCGGATGGGGATCACCCGGCAGAGCGTGCAGCGCGTGGCGGACCTGCTGACGGCGAAGGGCCTGGCCGAGTACGTGCCGAACCCCGCGCACCGCCGGGCGAAACTGCTCCGCCCGACGGAGGAGGGCCGCGCCGCGATCGCCCGCATCGACCCGGCCCACGCGGAGCTGGCGGCCCGGCTGACGGCCTTCCTGGGCGAAGCGGCCTTCGCGGAGACGGCGGCGGTGCTGGAGCGGCTGTCGACGGCACTGGCGGCGCTGGCGCCGGACGCCGGGCCGTCGGACACCGGGCCGTCGGACCGGGGTGGTCCGGAGGGAATGTGTCGAAGTCAATAAGCCTGCAAGCAAACCTTGTTGCCTCCGAGTAGCCCATCGCACACTGCGGCACATGGAGCCGTTGAAGGTAGTGGCACGACTGTGGGAGCGGATCGAGGCACGCGACTGGCACGGCGTGGCCCGGCTCGTCGCGGAGGACGCGGTCATCGAATGGCCGGTCAGCGGGGAGCGCATCGTGGGCAGGGCGAACTTCATCGCCGTGCTCAGCGACGAGGGCCCGGATACGGAGGAGAGGTCCATCGGCGGGGTGGAGGTGCTGCGCATCCTCGCCGACGGGGACCTCGTCGTCACCGAGGTGGAGATACCCGAGGACCACGTCCTGTACCGGGCCGTCTCCCTCTGGACGGTGCGGGACGGGGAGGTCGTCGCCGCGAGGGAGTACTGGACCAGCCCTGGACAGGACCCCGCGCCCCGCTGGAGGGCGGGGTACGTCGAGCCGCTGGCGGTGGACCGGGTGGCAGACTGAGCCGCGTGCTCACGCAACTCGCCGCCGCGACCGGGGTCCTGGCCCTGCTGACCGTCGTGCCCGGGCCGGACATGGCCGTCGTGACCCGGCGGGCCGTCTCGCGGGGGCGGGCGGACGGGCTGCGGACCGTCGGCGGGATCGCCGCCGGGCTGCTGCTCTGGGGCGCCCTCACCGTGGCCGGTCTCGCGGCGCTCCTCGCCGCGTCGGCGGAGGTGTACCTGGCGGTCAAGCTGGCGGGGGCCGCGTACCTGTGCCTCCTCGGCGTGCAGTCGCTCCGCCGGCCGGGGGTGGGGGCCGCGGCGGACGGGGACGGTGGCGGCGCGGCCGGTGGTGTTGACGGCGCTGGCGTTGGCGGCCCGGACGGCGGCGGTGGCGGGGGCCTTGGCGGCCCGGACGGCGGGCGGCGCGAGCGGGGCGGGGCCTGGCGGACCGGGCTCGTCAGCAACGCCCTCAACCCGAAGATCGCCGTGTTCTACACGGGCCTGCTCCCCACCCTCGCGCCGCCCGGCCTGCGCCCGGCGGCGGGGATGGCGCTGCTGGTGCTGGTCCACGTCCTGCTGACGCTGGCCTGGCTGGGGACGTACGTCTACGTGCTGTCGCGCGCCCGGCGCTTCTTCGCCCGGCCGCGCGTCCGCCGGGCGATGGACCGGGTGACGGGTGTGGTCCTGATCGGGTTCGGGCTGCGGGTGGCGACGTCGGCGTCGTAGCCGGGGTACCGGCGGGGGCCTCGCCGGTGGCGGGGCCGTCCGGTCCCTCAGCCGGTGAGGCGGTCCAGTTCCTCCGTGAGGGCGGCGCGCAGCGCGTCATGGCGGGGGGCCAGGGCGTGGCGGTCGCCGCGCCAGTACTCCTCGTCGGCGTACATCCAGACCGGCATCCGTACGCGGTGCTCGGGCTCCCAGTCGTAGCGCGGCCAGATGTGGGCGTGGAGGTACGGGTCGGTGTTGCCCAGGATCTCGATGTTCACGCGGCGGAAGGCCGGGTCGAGGCGGGCGCAGGCGCGCTCCACGGCCTCGGCGAACCGCTCCAGGTCGGTGAGGTAGGCGGCACGGCGGGCCGGCGGGAGGTCCGAGAGGCGGGTGACCGCGGGGTCGTCGGTCAGCAGGACCGAGTAGCCCGGGAGGAACTGCCGGTCGCCGATCACGGCGAATCCGGCGTCGAGGCGGCGCAGGACGGTCGGGTTCTGCCCCCGGTGCGCGCTGCCGATGCGGTCGTGCCGCCAGTCGTGGTCGCTCATTCCCGGACCCTAGCCGAGCGGACCTGGCTCTCAGGTAGGGCGTGTCATACCTGAGAGCCATCCGCGAAGCCCGCTCCGCAGTGTGATGCCGACCAGGGGTGCGGATTCCTAACTTCGTTACCGGAGCGGGCGAGTGCCCGATCGGGAGCGAGGCACGGGGGGCACCGCCATGAACGGCACCGGCACGAACAGCAGCAGTACGAGCGGCAGCGTCGCGAACGGCACCGCCACGAGCGGCACCGCCACGAACGGCAGCGGTACGAACGGCAGCGGCGCGAACGGCAGTCTGCGCGGCAGGGGCGTCCGGCGGGGCCGGGTCCTGCGCACGGTGCTGGCCGGGCTCGTCGCCGGGGCCGTGGTCGTCCCCGTGTCGGCCGCCGCGTCCCCTGGGGTGCCGGCGCCCGCACCGGCGGTGCTCGCCGGGTCCGCCGGCCCGCAGGAGCGCTACGCCGCGAACCTCGCCAACCTCGCCGAGGCGGCGCGTACGGCCGAGGAGGCGGGCCAGAGCGGCCGGGCGGCGAAGCTGCGGGAGATGGCCTCGGCGGGAGCGGGGGACGCCCGGTTCCTCACCTTCGACGGGCGGGGCGGGGGCCGGGTGGTGGAGGTGTTCGGCGATCTGGGCACCGCCGACCGGATCGCGGTGCTGGTGCCCGGCTCCGATACGACCCTCGACACCTACCGGCGCTTCCGCGACGGGGCGCTGAGCCTCCAGCGGCGGCTGGAGGAACAGCACCCGCGCTCCGCCGTGGTCGCCTGGCTCGGGTACGACACACCGGGCACCGTCAGCACCACCGTGCTGACCGCCGACCGGGCGGACCGGGCCGCCGCCGAACTGGGCCCGTTCCTGTCACGGTTGCGGGGGCTCACCACGGACGGGGCCCGGATGTCGCTGCTCTGCCACTCCTACGGCTCGGTGGTCTGCGCCCGTACGGCGACCGGGCCCGGGGTGACGGACATCGCGCTGTTCGGCAGCCCGGGTACGGGGGCCGACACCACCGCCGCACTGCCGACCCGGGCCCGGATATGGGCCGGCCGGGGCAGCGGGGACTGGATCGGGGACGTGCCCCATGTCCGCCTCGGCGGGATCGGCTTCGGCACCGACCCGGTGGACCCCGCGTTCGGCGCCCGGGTCTTCCCCGCGGGCAGCGCCGGGCACAGCGACTACCTCAAGCCCGGCACCGCCTCCCTCGACGGCCTGGCCCGCATCGTGCTCGGCACGGAGGTGCCCCGTGTCTGAGGTGCGCGGGCGCTGGGCCGCGCTCGCCGACCGCGTCGACCGGGCGACCCCGGAGGGACGGGACCGGTCCGTGGACGCCCTGCGGGCCTTCGCGATCCTCGGGGTCGTGTTCGGGCACTGGCTGGTCACCGCACTGACCGCCGAGGGCGGATCCCTGCACGGCACCAGCCCGCTGGTGCGCATGCCCTGGCTGGCCCCGCTGTCCTGGGTGTTCCAGACCCTGGCCGTGTTCTTCCTGGTCGGCGGTCATGTCGCGGCCCGGGGGTACGACTCGGCGCGGGTGCGCGGGGTGTCGTACCGGGCCTGGGTCGGGCAGCGGCTGGGCCGGCTGTTCCGGCCGGTGGCGGCGGTCGTCGCCCTGTGGACCGTCGTGGCGGCCGGGCTGCTGCTGGGCGGGGCCGAGTGGGACACCGTACGGACGCTGCTCACGCTCGTGTGGTCGCCGCTGTGGTTCCTGCTGGTGTTCGCGGCGCTCACCGCCGCGACCCCGCTGGTGGCCCGGCTCAGCCCGGTGTGGCTGGTGGCCGTGGTGGCGGGGGTCGACGCGTGGCGGTTCGGCTTCGGCGGGCCTCAGTGGGCCGGCTGGGTCAACGTCGCCGCGGGCTGGCTCGTGCCGTACACGCTGGGGGCCGCCTGGGCCCGGGGCGCGTTCACCCGGAGGCGGCGTCCGGCCCTGCTCCTGCTGGGCGGTGGGGTGGCCGCGGCCGCCGCGCTGGTCGTCTGGGGCGGGTACCCGGCGTCCATGGTGGGGGTGCCCGGTGCGGCGGTGTCGAACCTGAACCCGCCGACGCTGGCCGCCGTCGCCTTCGGTCTGGCCCAGTGCGGGCTGGCCCTGCTGGTGCGCGAGCCGCTGGGTCGGGCGATGCGCCGGCCCCGGCGGTGGGCGAAGGTGGCGCTGCTGAACCTGTCGGCGATGACGGTGTTCCTGTGGCACCAGACCTCGATGATGGCGGTCACCGCCCTCGGGCTGCTGGTCTCCGCCGATCTGCCCGGGCTGCACACGGTGCCCGCCTCGGCGGGGTGGATAGCCGCCCGGCTGCTGTGGCTGCCGGTGTTCGCGGCCGCCTTGGCCGTCTGCTGGGCCGCGTTCCGCGTCCACGAGCGGCCCCGGCCCCGGGCCGCCGGCCGGAGCGTGGCCGTCGGCGGGTCCTCCCGGGGGTCCGGTGAGCGGACTCCGGCAGCGGGCCGGGTGATCTCCCGTGCCTAGGCTGGGCGGTGTGAATGCGCAGAGCGAGCCCCCGGCCCCGGTCCCGGCCCCCGAGCGGGAGGGCCGCGCCCCGGTGGGGGTGGCCCGTCAGCTGTTCACCCTCGGGCGGGACCCGCTGCCCCCGATGAAGCGGCCCCGCTGGCTGGCCCGGCTTCCGCACGCCCTCGTCGGCTACCTGGCGGTGTTCTTCGGGTTCATGACGTCCGCTCAGCTCCAGGACCACTACGACGTGCACGATCCGCGCGTCGTCGTCCTGTCCCTCTTCACCGGCTTCTCCATCGTGGCCGCGATGTTCCGGCCGGTCGCCGCCTGGTGGCTCGGGATGGTGACGGCCGGGTTCATCGCCTGGGTGATTCACCGTGAGGTCGGACCGGGGCAGACCTGGCCGTGGACGCCGATCGGGCCGTTCGCCTTCGCGCCGCTGGTCCTGCTCGTGGCCCTGCGCGTGCCGCCCAAGGTCACGGCATGGGTCATCGGCATCCCCGTCGCGTCCACCGGCGTGGCCGAGATGCTCTTCAAACCGGAGCACGGGCAGAGCAGTGCGATCATCGCGCTCCTCGTGTGCGGTTTCGCCGGGCTCCTGGGGTACGCCCTGCGGGCGACACGGCTGGCCCGCAGCCAGCTCGTCGCGCAGGAGAGCCTCACGGAGGAGGAGCGGGCCCGGCGGACCCTGCTGGAGGAACGCAGCCGCATCGCCCGCGAGCTGCACGACGTGGTCGCCCACCACATGTCGGTGATCTCCATCCAGGCGCAGGTCGCCCCGTACCTGGTGGAGAACCCGTCCGAGGAGCTGAAGGAGAACCTGGCGGGCATCCGGGAGAACGCCCTGGAAGCCCTGACGGAGCTGCGCCGGGTACTGGGCGTGCTGCGGTCCGAGCAGCCGGGCGAGGGCTCCGGCCCGCACCACCCGCAGCCCACCCTCGCCGAACTGGACGGGCTCGTGGACAACGTGCGCGGCGCCGGACTGGAGGTCACCACCGAGATCGCGGGCGTGCGGCGGCCGCTGACCCCGGGCGTCGAGCTGACCGCGTACCGGATCGTCCAGGAGGCGCTGAGCAACTGCCTGCGGCACGCCCCCGGTTCCCGGGTGGAGGTGGGGATCGCGTACGGGCCGCGCGAACTGCACCTGTGCGTCGCGAACTCCGCCCCGACCCGGCCGGCCCCGCCGTCGCCGGGCGCGGGGCACGGGCTGCTCGGGATGCGCGAGCGGGCGGGCATGCTGGGGGGCGAACTGGCCGCCGGTCCCCGCCCCGGCGGCGGGTACGAGGTGAGCGCCGTGCTCCCCATGGACCCGCCGGGCCCGTCCCCCTCCGAGACGAAGAAGGACGTATGAGCACTCCGATCAGGGTGATGATCGCCGACGACCAGATGATGGTCCGGCAGGGCTTCACCGTCCTCCTCAACGCGCAGCCCGACATCGAGGTCGTGGGGCAGGCCGTCGACGGCGCGGACGCGGTGGCCAAGGCGGCCGAACTCGGGCCGGACGTCGTCCTGATGGACATCCGGATGCCCGGGATGGGCGGGATCGAGGCCACCTCGGTCATCACGGCCGTCCCGGACTGCCCCGTGAAGGTGCTGGTGCTGACCACCTTCGACCTGGACGAGTACGTCTACGAGGCGCTGCGCGCCGGTGCGTCGGGGTTCCTCCTCAAGGACGCCTCCGCCGATCAGCTGGCCGAGGCGGTACGGGTGGTGGCCGCCGGCGAGGCCCTGCTGTCGCCGAACATCACCAAGCGGCTGATCACCGAGTTCTCGCGGATGGGTGCCCCGCGCGCGCCGTCCAGGGCGCGGATCCAGGACCTGACGGAGCGGGAGACGGAGGTGCTGTCGCTGATCGCCCAGGGGCTGTCCAACGCGGAGATCGCGGAGCACCTGGTCCTGGCCGAGCAGACGGTGAAGACGCATGTGGGCCGGATCCTGGTGAAACTGGGGCTGCGCGACCGCACGCAGGCGGCGGTGTTCGCCTACGAGACGGGTCTGATCCGTCCGACGGGCTACTGACGGCCCCGCGTAGTACCTGAGAGGGACCCCGGGAAATCCCCTTCAGCGGCGACGCGGACCAACCCGGTCCCGGCCTACGGTTTGGACATGACCGAGACGACCCCCGGGGCGACCCCCCGGCCTCCCGAACTGCGACTGGCTTCGGGCTTGATCCAGAGCCTGCGTGACGACCTGCTCACCGACGCCTTCGCCTACCGGCCGCTCGCCCCGATGCGGACGGACGGGCGGCTGCCCCGGCTGCTGCCCCGGCGGATACGGCCGAAGGCGGCCTACCTGCCGCACGCTGCGGTCGCGGCGACGGCGTTCTTCGTGTTCCTGCTGGGGAACACCGACAACTTCAACGGGATGCCGCCGGTCCAGTCCCTGCTGATCGGGGTGCTGGCGGCGGCGCCGGTGCTGATGACTCTGGTGCGGCCCGTGGGGGCGTTCTGGGCGGCCCTGGCCGTCACCGCCGTGCTGTCCGTGCTCCAGGACCAGATCATGGTCTGGCCGTGGTCGCCGGCGACGTTCGTCGGGCATCTCGCCGTCCTGACGTTCGTGGCGATGCGGACCCGGCCCCGGGTCGCCGGGTGGATGTGGGTCGTCACGCTGGTGTTCGGGACGGCCCTGCCGATCCTCGTCGGCTCGGCGGGCTCGGTCCAGCCCGCGCCCATGGCGATCACCTCGGCGATGGCGCTGCTGGCCGTCACCGTCCGCAACACCCGCCGGGAGGCCAAGCAGGAGGTCACGGCGCAGCAGGAGGTGACGGCCGTCGAGCGGGACCGGCGGACGCTGCTGGAGGAGCGGACGACCATCGCGCGCGAGCTGCACGACGTGGTCGCCCACCACATGTCGGTGGTGGCGATCCAGGCGGAGGCGGCCCCGTACCGGGTGAAGAACCCGCCGCCGGAGCTGGAGGCGGCCTTCGCCACGATCCGGGAGAACGCGGTGGCGGCGCTGACGGAGCTGCGACGGGTGCTGGGCGTGGTCCGGTCCGCGGACTACGAGGCCCCCGAGGCCCCGCAGCCGACGCTGGCCTCCCTGGACGGGCTGCTGGCCAATGTGCGGGAGGCCGGGCTGAGGGTGGAGAAGACGGTCACGGGCGCGGTGCGCGAACTGCCGCAGGGCGTGGAGCTGTCGGCGTACCGGATCGTGCAGGAGGCGCTGAGCAACAGCCTGCGGCACGCCCCGGGCGCGGTGGCCGGGGTGGAGATCTCGTACGTGCTGGGCGGTCTGGGGATACGGGTCGTCAACGGGCCGGCCGTCGGGGACGTCCGCCCCTCCCCGGGGGCCGGGCACGGGATCACGGGGATGCGGGAGCGGGTGGCGATGCTGGAGGGGGAGATGACGGCCGGGGAGAGCGCCGGAGGCGGGTACGAGGTGGCCGTGTTCATACCGGTGCCCGGCCGGCCGCAGCCCGAGGAGGCACCGGTATGACGATCAGGGTGCTGATCGTCGACGACCAGATGATGGTCCGTGAGGGCTTCTCCGTCCTGCTGAACGCGATGGAGGGGATCGAGGTCGTCGGCGAGGCGGTCGACGGCAGGCAGGCCATCGCGCAGGTGGCGGCGCTGCGGCCGGACGTGGTGCTGATGGACATCCGGATGCCGGAGATGAACGGACTGGAGGCGACGCGGCACATCGTGGCGGCCGACTCGGACGCGAAGGTGCTGGTCCTGACGACCTTCGACCTCGACGAGTACGTGTACCAGGCGCTGCGGGCGGGGGCCTCGGGGTTCCTGCTGAAGGACGCGTCGGCGCGGCAGCTGGCGGAGGGGGTGCGGGTGGTGGCGGCCGGGGAGGCGCTGCTGGCCCCTTCGGTGACGAAGCGGCTGATCGTGGAGTTCTCGAAGCTCTCGGAGGTGTCACGGACCGCAGACCCCTCCGGGGTGGGGGAGTTGACGGAGCGGGAGACGGAGGTGCTGGTGCTGATCGCCCAGGGGCTGTCCAACGCGGAGATCGCCGACCGGCTGCTGGTCGCGGAGTCCACGATCAAGACGCATGTGAGCCGCATCCTGGTGAAGCTGGGGCTGCGGGACCGTACGCAGGCTGCGGTGTACGCCTACGAGACACGCCTGGTGACACCGGCTTAGGCTGCCGGGATGGGTTTTGATCCTTGGGACGCCGCCTTCGTCGCCGATCCGTACCCGGCCTACCGGGAGTTGCGGGAGCGGGGGCGGGCCGAGTGGTCGGAGGCGACCGGGCAGTGGCTGGTGTCGCACTACGCCGACGTGAGCGCGCTGCTGCGCGACCGCCGGCTGGGGCGGACGTACCTGCACCGGTTCAGCCACGAGGAGTTCGGGCGCGAGGCGCCGCCGCCGGAGCACGAGCCCTTCCACGTGCTCAACGGGAACGGGCTGCTCGACCTGGAGGATCCCGCGCACGGGCGGGTGCGGCGGCTGGTGTCGAAGGCGTTCACCCCGCGCACGGTGGAGGCGCTCGCCCCCGCCGTGGAGCGGCTGGCGCGGGAGCTGGTGGCCGGGCTGCTGGCCGACGGGGGCGGGGATCTGCTCACGGCCGTCGCCGAGCCGCTGCCGGTCGCGGTAATCGCGGAGCTGCTGGGGGTCCCGGAGGCGGACCGGGGGCTGCTCAGGCCCTGGTCGTCGGACATCTGCGGGATGTTCGAGCTGCGGCCGGACGCGGAGACCGCGCGCCGGGCGGTGGTGGCCAGCGTGGAGTTCAGCGCCTATCTGCGGGAGCTGATCGCCGAGCGGCGCCGGCGGCCCGGTGCGGATTTGATCTCCGCGCTGATCGCCGCCCACGATGAGGGAGGCCGGCTCAGCGAGCAGGAGATGATCTCCACCTGCGTCCTCCTGCTGAACGCCGGACACGAGGCGACGGTCAACACCACCGTCAACGGCTGGTGGGCCCTCTTCCGCAATCCCGGACAGCTCGCCGGGCTGCGCGCGCTCCCCGGATCCCCCGGTCCGGAAAAGTTGTCCACAGCTGTGGATGAACTCATGCGCTACGACACCCCGCTCCAGATGTTCGAGCGGTGGGTCCTCGACGACATCGCGATCGGGGACACCGTCATCCCGCGCGGCGCCGAGATCGCCCTGCTCTTCGGCTCCGCGAACCGGGACCCCGCGCGGTTCACGGACCCGGACGTCCTGGACCTCGGGCGGGCCGACAACCCGCACCTGACCTTCGGCGCCGGCATCCACTACTGCCTGGGCGCCCCGCTGGCCCGCCTGGAACTGGCCTCCTCCTTCGGGGCCCTGCTGGACGAGAAGGTCCCGCCACTGCGGCTCGTACGGGAGCCGCAGTGGCAGGACGGCTACGTCATCCGGGGCCTGCGGGAGCTGCTGGTCGAGTTCTAGAGGGAGCTACGCCGTCAGGTCGCGGCGGCGCAGGGCCGCCAGACCGGCCGCCGTCAGGGCCGCCGCCACGGCGGTGAGGACCAGGAGCGGCGCCGGGTCCCAGCCCCCGGGGCCCGGCAGCCTCGGCAGGTGGGCGAAGGGCGAGAGGTCCAGCACGCCCCTCGGCAGCTCCAGGGCGGGACCCAGCCAGCCCAGCGCCAGCGCGGCCCCGGCCACCGCCCACGCTGCGGCCGCGTACCGCGGCACCGCCCCGTACAGCAGGGCGGCCAGCCCGCCGAAGACCCACACCGCCGGGAGCTGCGCCAGGCAGGCGCCCACCGTGGCGGCCAGGTCCCCGCCGTGCCCGAGGCCCAGTCCGAGCCCGGCCAGGAGCAGGATCAGGGCCGGCCCCGCGAAGGCGACGGCCAGGTGGCCCCCGGCCCAGCGCAGCCGGCCGAGGGGGTGCGCGAGCAGCGGCTCGGCGCGCTGCGAGGTCTCCTCGCCGTGCAGCCGCAGGACGCAGGAGACGGCGAACAGCGCGGCGGCCATGCCCAGCAGCCCCGCCATCGCGGCGAGGAAGGCGTCGGTCAGCCCGCCCCGCCCGCCCATCCGCTCGATGATCTCGCGGGTGCGCTCGTTGCCGCCGACCACCTCGGCGACCCCGTCCGCCATCCCCCCGAAGACCACCCCGGCGGTCAGGAAGCCCGCGCTCCAGCCGAGTACGGCCCCCCGCTGGAGCCGCCGGGCCAGCGCCCCCGCCGAGCCGAGGCGCCCCTCGGCCGGCCCCGGCCGGGCGGGCAGGAGGCCCGCGCCCAGGTCGCGGCGGCCCGCCAGCGCGTAGGCGGCGGACGTCAGCGCCACCGCCCCGGCCGCGAACAGGCCGAGCACCCACCAGCGTTCGCCCGCGAAGGCCCGTACGTTCTCCAGCCAGCCCAGCGGGGAGGCCCAGGTCAAGGCCGACCTGCCGTCGGGGACCCCGGCGTCGCCCGCCGACCGCAGCACGAACGCGGCCCCCAGCACGGCCGCCACCAGCCCCTTCGCGGCCCGGGCGCTCCCGGTCAGCTGGGCGGCGACGGCCGCCACGGCCGCGAACAGCAGCCCCGCCCCGGCGATGCCCAGGCCGAGCGCGAGAGCCCCCGCCGCGCCCCGCCCCGCGAGCCCGCCGGCGATCAGCAGGGCCACGGCCGCGTCGGCGGCGAGCGCGGCCAGCAGGGCGGCCGTCAGCGGGGCCCGGCGGCCCACCACCCCGGAGCAGAGCAGCTCGTGACGGCCCGTCTCCTCCTCCTCGCGGGTGTGCCGCACGACGATCACCAGGCTCATCACGGCGGCGAGCACCGCCCCGTACACCCCGGCGCGCCACGCGGTGAGGGCCCCGAGGGACTCGCCGAACACCGGCCCGTACAGGGCCCGCATCGAGCCGTCGGCGTTCATCGAGGCGGCGACGGAGGCCCGTTCGGCCCCGGTGGAGTACACGGCTCCGAGCGAGCGGGGCATGCTCACCACCAGCAGCCCGGCCGCCAGCACCCAGATGGGCGCCGTCACCCGGTCGCGGCGCAGCGCCAGCCGCAGCAGCGTCCCGGTGCCGGTCAGCGGCCCGTTCACCGTCCGCTCACCCCGTCCGGCCGGCCCTCCGGGGCGTAGTGACGCAGGAAGAGTTCCTCCAGCGTGGGCGGGGTCGCGGTCAGCGAGCGGACGCCCGAGGCGGTGAGGGCGCGCAGGACGGCGTCCAGCCCGCCGGTGTCGGCCTGGAGGCTGATCCTCCGGCCGCGCACCTCGACGTCGTGGACGCCCGGCAGGTGCGCGATGCCGTTCGGCGGCCCGGCGAGCTCGGCGGTGATGGACGTACGGGTGAGGTGGCGCAGGGCGGTGAGGGTGCCGCTCTCCACGGTGCGGCCGGCGCGGACGATGCTGACCCGGTCGCAGAGGGCCTCGACCTCGCTGAGCAGGTGCGAGCTGAGCAGGACGGTGCGGCCTGCGTCGCGGGCCTCGGTGACGCAGCGCCGGAAGACCTCCTCCATCAGCGGGTCGAGCCCGGAGGTGGGCTCGTCGAGGACGAGCAGTTCCGCGCCGGAGGCGAAGGCGGCGACCAGGGCGACCTTCTGGCGGTTTCCCTTGGAGTACGTCCGGCCCTTCCGGGCCGGGTCGAGTTCGAACCGCGCGACCAGGTCGTCGCGCCGGGCCCGGTCGAGGCCGCCGCGCAGGCGTCCGTACAGGTCGATGACCTCGCCGCCGGTGAGGTCCCGCCAGAGGGTGACGTCGCCGGGGACGTAGGCGACGCGGCGGTGGAGGGCCACGGCGTCGGCCCACGGGTCGCCGCCGAGCAGGGTGGCGGTCCCGGCGTCGGCGCGCAGCAGGCCGAGCAGGATCCGCAGGGTGGTGGACTTGCCGGCGCCGTTGGGGCCGAGGAATCCGTGGACCTCGCCGGTCGCGACGTCGAGGTCGAGCCCGTCCAGGGCACGGGTGCGGCCGAACGCCTTGCGGAGCCCGGCGATGCTGATGGCCTTCGTCATGACTCCGAACGTACGCTTATTTCACAAAGTTGTGAAGATAGCGAATCGCGTAAAATCCATGACGTGACGATCGACGACGACGGAACACGGGACGGGGAAGCGGTCTCCCGCTTCGTGGAGCGGTTCGCCGCGCAGCTCACCGAGGCGGGCATGCAGCGCATGGCCGCCCGGGTCTTCGCCTGCCTGCTCGCCAGCGACGGCGGCGCGATGACCTCGGCGGAGCTCGGCGCGGCCCTGCGGATCAGCCCGGCGGCGGTATCGGGCGCCGTCGCCTACCTGGCACAGATCAACATGGTCAGCCGGGAGCGCGAACCGGGCTCCCGCCGGGACCGCTACGTGCTCCACAACGAGCTCTGGTACCAGACCTTCACCCGCCGGGACCAGGCCCTCGCCCGCTTCGAGCAGACCCTGCGCGAGGGCGCGGACAACCTCGGCAGGGACACCCCGGCGGGGGCGCGGGTGGCGGAGACGGCGGCGTTCTTCGCCTTCCTCGAGCAGGAGATGCACGGCGTGATGGACCGCTGGCGCGCCCACCGGGCCACCCTCGGCCTCCCGTAGCCGCCCGGCACCCCCGCCCGGCACCCCCGCCGGGCGGGGCCGGGAGCCGGCGTCAGCCCCGTGGCAGCGTCAGGGACCAGGCCCCCGGGTGGCGGGTCCAGGTGCGGCGGCGGACCGGGGGGCCCGGCGGGGCGTGGTCGGCGCGGTAGCGGAACGCCGCGCCGGGGCCCGCGACGGACACCGTCACCGTCTCCCCGGCCCCCGCCAGCGGCGCGCCGCCCGGGAACCGGACCACCACCCGCGCCGGCCCGCCGTCCTCCCGGGTCCGCACCGCCACGTCCTCCACCGGGCGGCCCTCGTCCACCAGCACCACCCCGTCGACCTCCACCCGCAGCGACTGCACCGGCCGGCCCGCGTCCCGCGCCGTAGCCGGAGCGGGCAGCAGGGTCCGCAGCAGCGACCGGTACCCCCCGGCACGCCGGACGGCCGGCGCCGGGGGCGCGGCGATCCGCAGCCCGCCCAGGACCACCGCGCCGCACTCGTCCACCAGCAGGTCGCGCGGCCGGGTCACCCCGTCCAGCGCGGCCCGCGCCGCGAACACCGCCGACAGCGGCACCCCGAGCGAGCGCGCCAGAGACAACGACCCCGCCGGCCCCACCGGCACCAGGGAGACCGCGCCGTCCCCCGCCCCCGGCTCCCCGTGCAGCAGCCCCACGGCCCGCACCAGCGCCCCGTCGTCACCCACCACCACCGGCCGCCGATGACCCCGGCGGGCGAGTGCCCGCGCGAATTCCTCCTGCGAATCCGGGAGGCAGATTTTCGCCGCCGCCCCCGCTGACAACACATCCTTCGCGATTCGCACGGACTCGCCGTCAAGACGGCGGGCGACCGGGTCGACGAGCACCAGCAGACCGCCTACCGGCGCGCCCGCATGGCTCATGGTGGGCTCTGGAGCCGACACCTCGGTCCTTCCTCGGGTAGCATCTTTGTGCAAGAGGCCCTTGCGCTATTGCGCCAGGGCCTTCGTCTATTCCGGGGCACCGGTCCGACGGCTCAGCCTGCGGTGTACATCGTCGTACGCCCCCTGACCTTGGACATGCCCCATCCGGAAGAGGTGTACGCCTGTGCCCGCTCTTGTGCTGCTCGGAGCTCAGTGGGGTGACGAGGGCAAGGGAAAGGCCACCGACCTGCTCGGTGGTTCCGTTGACTATGTGGTGCGCTACCAGGGCGGCAACAACGCCGGCCACACGGTGGTCGTAGGCGACCAGAAGTACGCGCTGCACCTCCTCCCCTCCGGCATCCTCTCCCCCGGATGCACGCCGGTCATCGGCAACGGCGTCGTCGTCGACCCGGCCGTCCTGCTCTCCGAGCTGCGCGGCCTGAACGAACGCGGCATCGACACCTCCAAGCTGCTCATCAGCGGCAACGCGCACCTCATCACGCCGTACAACGTCACCCTCGACAAGGTCGGCGAGCGCTTCCTCGGCAAGCGCAAGATCGGTACGACCGGCCGCGGCATCGGCCCGACCTACGCGGACAAGATCAACCGCGTCGGCATCCGCGTCCAGGACCTGTACGACGAGTCGATCCTCAGCCAGAAGGTCGAGGCGGCGCTGGAGAACAAGAACCAGCTGCTCGCCAAGCTGTACAACCGCCGCGCCATCGAGGTCGACGCGATCGTCGAGGAGATGCTGCAGTACGCGGAGCAGATCAAGCCGTACGTCGCCGACACCACTCTGATCCTCAACAACGCGCTGGACGAGGACAAGGTCGTGCTCTTCGAGGGCGGCCAGGGCACCCTGCTCGACGTCGACCACGGCACGTACCCCTTCGTCACCTCCTCGAACCCGACCGCCGGCGGCGCCTGCACCGGCACCGGCGTGGGCCCGACGAAGATCAGCCGCGTCATCGGCATCCTCAAGGCCTACACCACGCGCGTCGGCGCCGGCCCGTTCCCGACCGAGCTGTTCGACGAGGACGGCGAGGCGCTGCGCCGCATCGGCGGCGAGCGCGGCGTGACCACCGGCCGTGACCGCCGCTGCGGCTGGTTCGACGCCCCGATCGCCCGCTACGCGACCCGCGTGAACGGCCTGACGGACTTCTTCCTCACCAAGCTCGACGTGCTGACCGGCTGGGAGGAGATCCCGGTCTGCGTCGCGTACGAGATCGACGGCAAGCGCGTCGAGGAGCTGCCCTACTCGCAGACCGACTTCCACCACGCGAAGCCGATCTACGAAACCCTCCCGGGCTGGTCCGAGGACATCACCAAGGCCAAGACCTTCGCCGACCTGCCGAAGAACGCGCAGAACTACGTGAAGGCCCTGGAGGAGATGTCGGGCGCCCCGATCTCCGCCATCGGCGTCGGCCCCGGCCGCACCGAGACCATCGAGATCAACTCGTTCCTCTAAACGGGACGGCGACGCCGAGGGGCGGGGCACGCATCGCGTGCCCCGCCCCTCGGCCGTTCAGAACACCTCGGCGACGAGCCTCTTCTGGGCCTCCGCGAACAGCGCCCCCACCTGCATCATGTCGAGCCGGGCGGCCCCGCAGGTCAGCGAGGCGGTGAAGGTCGTGGTGCCGTCCGGCGAGCTGAACATCAGCGCGCCCCAGCCCCACATGCCGCCGTTGTGGGTGTAGACGGTGCGGCCGTCCTCCGTCTCCTGCACGAACAGTCCGAGGCCGTAGTTCAGCTTGGGGTGCGGGGTGCGCATCTCGTCCAGCAGCCCGGCGGGCAGGATCCGACCGCCCATCAGGGCGGAGATGAAGACGTGCAGGTCGCGGGTGGTCGAGATCATGTCGCCGGCGGCGGAGATCCAGGAGGGGTTCGAGCGGGTGACGTCGAGCGTCTTCCACTCGTCCGCGTCCTGGTAGGCGTACGTGGCGTGGGCGTGCGGCTCGGGGATCTCCGGCGAGTCCTCGGGCACCACGGTGCCCGTCAGGCCGAGCGGGGTGAGGATCCGGCGCCCCATCTCCTCGGCGAACGGGCGGCCGGTGACCTTCTCGACCAGCAGGCGGGCGAGGACGTAGTTGGTGTTGGAGTAGCTCCAGTCCGTGCCCGGCTCGAACCGCGCGGGCCTGGACAGGGCCAGCCGGACGAGCTCCTCGGGCCGGTAGGTGCGCAGCAGGTTGTCCACCCACTCCTGGCCCTCCCAGGCGATGCCCGGGGCGGTCGTCCCGTCCTCGTAGTACTCGCCGGTGAAGTTGAAGAGCCCGCTGGTGTGCTGGAGCACCATCCGCAGCGTGATGCGGGGGTCGAGCTCGTACTCGGGGAGGTGCCCGGCGACCGGGCCGTCGAGTTCGAGCAGGCCGTCCGCCACCAGGAGCAGGACGAGGGTCGCGGTGAAGGTCTTGGTGTTGCTGCCGATCCGGAAGTGCCCGTCGACCGGCGGCCGCTCCGCGGAGCCGGGCACGGCGACCCCGGCGCTGCCGGTCCACTCGCCGCGCGGGTCGTTCACGCGCAGCTGGGCCCCGGCCCAGCCGGAGTCGACGATGTCCTGGAGGGCCTGCTGGAGCTCGGGGCGGTGGGTGTCGGACATGGTGGTGCGCTCCTCTGGGTGGGCTGCCGGGCGTGCTAAGTGGGGTGGATCCGTCGTACGGGCGGTGCCGGTGGTGCGGGTGGTGCGAGTGGCGCCGGTGGTGCGGGCGGTGCCGGTGGTGCGGGCGCGGTGGGTTCTGCCGCCGTCCACGCGGGGCCTCAGTTGCTGCGGGCGGTGATGTCGCCGTAGGAGGTGGTCGCGCGGATGGTCAGGGCGGCGGCGGAGCCCTCGGTGTTGTTCAGCGCGTTGTGGATCCGGCCGTAGCCGGTGCCGGCGTCGAGGGTGGCGGAGACCCCCTGGGCGGCGGAGACCGAGATGGCGCCGTACCGGGTGGTCAGGGTGAGCGCGCCCCGGACGGCCTCGGCGACGGTGATGTCGCCGTTCTGCGTGTCGATCTCCGCGGGGCCGTTCAGGCGGCCGAGGCTGATGTCCCCGGACTGGAGGGTCAGCCGGGCGGAGGCGGCCTCCTCCAGCTCGACCCGGGCCTGCGCGCCCTCGAAGACCACGTCGCCCAGCGGGCCCGCGCCCTGGAACTCGGCGGCGGCCACGATCGCGGTGACGTGGGAGCCGGCCGGAAGCTGGACGGTGACGTCGACGGAGCCGGAGTGGCCGAGGACCTGGCTGCGGGCGGGGGCGGCGGCGATCCGCAGGACCCCGTCGCGGAACTCGACCGTGGTCTCCTCGGCGGCCTTCACGTCCCGGCTCCGGGAGGCGTCCACCGGGCGGACCTCGACGGTGGCGTCGGACCGGTCGGCGGCGATCAGCCGGATGCGTCCGGCGGGGATGTCGAGGACGGTCGAGACGGCGGTGGTGGCGGCGAACTTCTGCATCGTGGGCTCCTGGGCTCCGAGTCGTTTCTGACAGGAGAAACGCTAAGTTGCGTTCGCGAGACTGGCAACGCACTCGTTGCGCAAGGAGTCTGTTTTTGCAGCTCAGAGCCTTGAAATCGTTGCATCGGTTCCAAACCGAACGCAACGAAACCCAAGGATTCATTGCAATGAACTGGAGCTGAACGCTATGCTGGCCCCGCCACGGACCACCAAGGAGGCCGCAATGCCCGGAGGCAGACTCACCCAGCCCGAACGCCAGCAGATCGCCCTCGGGCTGGCCGACGGACTCGCCTACGCCGAGATCGCCCGACGGCTCGACCGTCCGACCTCGACCGTGACCCGCGAGGTCATGCGCAACGGCGGCCCCACCGCCTACCGCGCCGACCTGGCCCACCGGGCCACCGAGCACCGCGCCCACCGCCGCAAGCAGGCGGCGCCGCGCGGGGCGGAGGCACCGCCGCTGGCCTATGGGCGCGACGCGGACGCGGTGGCCGCGTACGAGGAGGTGTTCACGACGGTCCTGATCGCGACGGGCACGCCGAAGATGATGGCCCGCGTCATGACCTGCCTCTACACCAGCGACTCCGGCAGCCTCAGCGCGGCGGAACTCGTCCAGCGGCTCCAGGTCAGCCCGGCGTCCATCTCCAAGGCGATCGCCTTCCTGGAGAGCCAGGGGCTCGTCCGCCGGGAACGCGACGAACGCCGCCGCGAGCGGTACGTCGCCGACAACGACGTCTGGTACCAGTCGATGATCGCCAGCGCCAAGGGCACCGCCCACCTCGCCGAAACCGCGCGTCAGGGCGTGGGCGTCTTCGGCGCCGCCACCCCGGCCGGCGCCCGGCTGGAGAACATCGCGCGGTTCGTCGACTTCGTCTCCGAGAGCATCACCCGCGCGGCGGAACAGGCCCGCGAGATCCTCCACACCAAGCCGGAGCCGACGGATCCGGAGGACGGCGCCTGAGGGTTCCCCGCCCCGGCCCGTCACATCGGCGCGCTCCCGCGCGTCAGTGCGGTGAAGGCCGCCGCGCAGGGCGGCGGCCGTCCCCCCGGGAGGAACCCGCCATGACGGACACCCCGACCACCCCGATCTCCCGCATGCCCGACCCGGGCGCACACGTGCCGGAGCTCGCCGACATCAGCGCCGCCCTCTTCCGCGCCACCGGCAACCGGTCGGTGCCGCGCAGCACGATGAGCCTCGTCCACCTGCGGGCGGGGCAGATCGTCGGCAACACCTACCTGACGGTCCTGAACACCGGCTTCCTGCGCAAGGCCGGAGTGTCCGAGGAGCGGATCACCTCGGTCGCCTCCTGGCAGGACTCCCCGTACTTCGACCCGGCCGAACGCGCCGCCCTCGCCCTGGTGGAGGCCACCTTCCAGCCCGCCGCCCCGGGCCGGGAGCGGGTCTCGGACGAGCTGTACGCCGAGGCCGCGCGGCACTACGACGAGAAGGCGCTGGCCACCCTGACCATCGCGATCGGCCAGATCGGCTTCTTCATCGCCCTGGCCGTCATCGGCAAGCCGCAGCCGGTGGAGACGCTGGCCGCCCGGCAGTGGGACTGAGCTCCGGCCCCTACCAGGCCAGCTGCGAGATCTCCTCCGCCACCACCGCGCAGGCGTCCGCCGCCGGGTCGATCAGCGGGAAGTGGCCCACCCCCTCGACCATGGTCAGGCCGACGATCTCGCCCGCCCTGGCCGCGGCGGCCGCGTACGACTCCGCCACGGCCGGCGGGACCACGATGTCCTCGCGGCCCTGGACGACGGTCGTGGCGATCCCCGTCGGGAGGAGCGAGGCGGGGTCCGCCGACGGGCGGCGGGCCTCCCAGTGGGCCGGTCCGCCCAGCAGCTGGGCGGAGGCGCCGCCGCAGACGCCGAGCTCCTCCGCGACCTCGAAGTCCGCGATCGGGGCCAGGGCCACGACCCCGCGCAGACCCGGCGGGGCGGACAGCCGCCACGGGGAGCCGGGCGGCAGGACGTGGCGCGCGGCCGCCCACAGGGCCAGGTGCCCGCCCGCCGAGTGGCCCGTGACCACCGTCCGGCGCGGGTCGGCGGCGGGCAGGGCGGCCGCGAGGAGGCCGGGCAGGGCGTCCATGGCGGCGGCGACGTCGTCGAAGGTGTCCGGCCAGCGGCCCGCCACCGGGCCCTCGGCCCCCTGGTGCGGCAGTGAACTCCCGCGCCGGTACTCCACGTTGGCGACGGCGAAACCGCGCCTGGCCAGGAAGTCCGCGAAGGGGGTGATGTGCTGACGGTCGTACGGGGCGCGCCAGGCGCCTCCGTGCAGGACGACGACGAGCGGGGCCGGGCCGCGGGAGTCCCCGCGCGGGGCGTAGAAGTCGACGACCTGGTCCGGGTGTTCCCCGTAGGCGGCGCTCGCGTCCGGTGCGACCGGGGGGTGTGCGAAGGCCGAGGCGGCCTCGGCGGCGTCCCGTTCGACTGCGGGGTCCGTCATCGGCTCGACCTCTCGGTAACGCGTGTGACAGCGGGGACAGATGTTCCGGTGTATCCGGCAGAGCGGGACCGTATCAGGCCGCCACGTGCCCCTAGCCGCCGGGACGAGCCCGCACGGAGGCGGGCGGAGCCGTAGCCCCGCCCGCCCCGTGGTGTGACGTTTCGCTACCGCGTCACCCGAAAATGTGACCCAGCGTGCGCGCCGCGCGTTCCGCGTCGGCGAATCCGACGTACAGCGGGGTGAACCCGAAGCGCAGGACGTCGGGGGCGCGGTAGTCGCCCACGATGCCCCGGGAGATGAGCTCCGTCATCACCGCGCGGGCGTCGGCCGTGCGCAGGGAGACCTGGCTGCCGCGCTCGGCGTGCGCCTGCGGGGTGACCACCTCGACCAGGCCCGGCGGGACGTACGCCGCCACGCAGTCGAGGAAGAAGTCGGTCAGGGCCAGGGACTTGGCGCGGACGGCCTCGACGTCCACACCCTCCCAGGCGTCCAGGGCCGACTCCAGCGCCAGCATGGACAGGATGTCCGGGGTCCCGACGCGCGCCCGGGCCGCGCCCCGGGCGGGCGTGTACTGCGGCGTCATCGCGAAGGGTTCGGCGTGGCTGTTCCAGCCGGGGAGCGGGCTGTCGAAGGCATCCTGGTGGCGCTCGGCCACGTACAGGTACGCCGGGGCGCCGGGGCCGCCGTTGAGGTACTTGTACGTGCAGCCGACCGCGAGGTCCACGGCGTGCGCGTCGAGGCCGACGGGGAGGGCTCCGGCGCTGTGGCAGAGGTCCCAGACGATCAGCGCGCCCGCGGCGTGGGCGGCGGCGGTGAGGGCGGGCAGGTCGTGGAGCCGGCCGGTGCGGTAGTCCACGTGGTTGAGGAGCACCACGGCCGTGCCCTCGTCCATCGCGCCCGCCGCCTCGGACGGGTCGACGGGCACGAGCTCCAGGCCGGTCATCCGGGCGGCGGAGGCGGCGATGTAGCCGTCCGTCGGGAAGGTGGTGGCGTCGACGAGCATCCTGGTGCGGCCGGGCGCGGCCAGGCGGGCGGCGCCGACGAGGGCCTTGAACAGGTTGACGCTGGTCGAGTCGCCGACGGTCACCTGGCCGGGGGCGGCGCCGACGAGCGGGGCGATCCGGTCGCCGATCCGCTCGGGCGCGGTCCACCAGCCGCTCTCGTCCCAGGACCGGATGAGCAGCTCGCCCCACTGGCGCCCGACCACGTCGGCCACGGCGCCGGGCACCCCGGCCGGCAGGGCGCCGAGGGAGTTGCCGTCGAGGTAGACGACGCCGTCGGGGAGGGTGAAGCGCTCGCGGTGCTTGCCGAGCGGGTCTTCGGCGTCCAGGCGGGCGGCGCGGGCCTGGAGGTCCGTGAGCATCGCGTCAGACATGGCTGCGGGCCGTCCAGAGCTCGGGGAAGACGTTCTTCGCGGCGCGCTTCTCCAGCCAGGCCACCCCGGCGGAGCCGCCCGTACCGGTCTTGGCGCCCATCGCGCGGCGGGTGGCGACCAGGTGGTCGTTGCGCCAGCGCCAGACCAGCTCGGCCACGTCGGTGAGGACCTCGCCGAGGCGGTGCAGGTCGGCGTGGGCGCCCGTCGGGTCGGCGTAGAGCTCCGTCCAGACGGCCTCGACGGCGGCGGAGGGCTCGTACCGCTGGGACAGGTCCCGGTCCAGGACCGACTGCGGGACGGGCAGGCCGCGGCGGGCGAGCAGGCGCAGGGTCTCGTCGTAGAGGCCGGGCTCGTGGAGGGCCTTCTCCAGCTCGGCGTGGACGCGCGGGGCGCCGCGGTGCGGGACCAGCATGGACGCCGACTTGTCGCCGAGGAGGAACTCCATCCGGCGGTACATCGCGGACTGGAAACCGGAACCCTCGCCGAGGGCGCCCCGGTAGGCGTTGAACTGCGCGGGGGTCAGGTGGGCCAGCGGCCGCCAGGAGTGGTTGAGCGCCTCCAGCTCCCTGAGGGATCGTTTCAGCGCGTCCATCGCCACCGGGATGTCGTCCTCGCGCAGGGCGCGGGCGGCGGTCTCCCACTCGTGGACGATGACGGTGAACCACAGCTCCATGACCTGGGTCGTGACCAGGAAGACCATCTCGCCCGGATCGTCGGAGCGCAGGTGCTGGAGGTGGGTGAGGACGTCCGCCTGGACGTAGTCCTCGTACGGGGTGGTGCCGTCGAAGTCGAGGTTCGGGGTGTCCGAACCGGCTCCGGAGGCATCAAGGGCGTGCGACATCGCTGTCTCCTCGACACGTGCTTCCGGGTAGCGGTCCGCTCCTTCCGATTGGGTAAGTGGAGCCCCGGTCCCCTGCATCGCATCATAAACAGGAGATCCGGGGCGCCTCTAGGGCACTCGGCCCGGCCGTTACGCGAGCGTGTCCGCCGCCGTCGGCGAGGAGTCCCGCAGGAAGGTCGAGCAGCGCTCGTACTCGTCCTTCTCGCCGATGGCCTGGGCCGCCCGGGCCAGGGCGTGCAGGGCGCGCAGGAAGCCGCGGTTCGGCTCGTGCTCCCACGGCACCGGGCCGTGGCCCTTCCAGCCGGCGCGGCGCAGCGAGTCCAGGCCGCGGTGGTAGCCCGTACGGGCGTACGCGTACGACTCGACGGTCCGGCCGGCGGCGAAGGCCTCGTCGGCGAGGGCGGCCCAGGCGAGGGAGGAGGTCGGGTGCGCGGCGGCCACCTCGGCGGGGGCGGTCCCGGCGGCGAGGGCCTCGCGGGGCGCGGGCTCGTCGGGCAGGTGGGTGGGGGCGGGGCCCCCGAGCAGGTTCTGGTGAATCGACATGGGATCAGTGTGTCCGACGCGGCCGGGCGGCGGGGGCCGGGTGATCGGCGGGCGCCGTGTGGACGGAGGCCGTCCGGGCGGCGGGGGCCGCGGGCCGGCCGCCCGCCGCCGGGTGGCGGGGCGGCGCGGGGGCGGTGGGCGGGCGGCTCGCGGCGAGCTCGCGGCGCAGCACCGGGACGATGTGCTCGCCGAGGATGTCGATCTGCTCCAGCGCCGTCTCCAGCGGGATCCCGGCGTGGTCCACGGCGAAGAGCTGGCGCTGGCAGTGCCCGTAGGCCTCCCGGTGGCCAAGGATCTTCTCGATGACCTCGCCGGGACTGCCGACGGCCAGCGGGGTCCGGGCCGCGCACTCCTCCAGGGACCAGTGCCCCGCGTGGGCCGGCGAGCGGTCGAAGTACGGGCGGAACTCGCTCAGCGCGTCCTGTGAGCGGGCCCGGACGAACAGCTGGCCGCCGAGTCCGACGACGGCCTGCTCGGGGGTGCCGTGGCCGTGCTCCGCGTAGCGGGTGCGGTAGAGCCCGATCAGGCGGGCGTAGTGCTCGACGGGCGCGAGGAGGTTGGCGGCGAAGAAGCCGTCGCCGTAGTACGCGGCCCGCTCGGCGGCCTCCGGGGAGCGCACCGAGGCGTGCCACACGAAGGGCGGTACGCCGTCCAGCGGGCGGGGCGTGGAGGTGAAGCCGTCCAGACGGGCGCGGGAGCGGCCCCGCCAGTCGACGTCGGTCTCGCGCCAGAGGCGGTGCAGCAGGGCGTAGTTCTCACGGGCGAGCGCGAGGGCCTCGCGGAGGTCCTGGCCGAACCAGGGGTAGACGTCGGGAGTGTCGCCGCGGCCGGCGATCAGGTCGAGGCGTCCGCCCGCCAGGTGCTGGAGCAGCGCGTACTCCTCGGCGACGCGCACCGGGTCGTTGGTGGTGATCAGGGTGGTGGCGGTGGAGAGGATCAGCCGCCGGGTGCGGGCGGCCACGTACGCGAGCAGCGTGGCCGGGGAGGAGCAGACGTAGGGCGGCCTGTGGTGCTCGCCGGTGGCGAAGACGTCGAGGCCCGCCTCCTCGGCGCGGACGGCGAGGGCGGTCATGGCCCGGATCCGCTCGTGCTCGGTCGGCATGCGGCCGGCCCGGGGATCGGGTGCGAGCTCGCCGACGGAGAAGATGCCGAACTGCACGCCGCCCCTCCCGCCCGCTCGCGCCGTCCGCGCCGGCGCCATGCGTCCCGACCGTGCCCGATCTGCGGTGATCCGGCCAGGTCCGGGCCGGCAGTCCGTCAAGTCTCCGGGGGGTGGTGGGGACCCCACCACCCCTCGGGCGAGCGCGGTGACCGGCACACCTCCCCCAACGGGGGTTCCTCGTCGGACGGTAGAGGGGCAGTGGACGCACGCCGAGGGGGCATGTCGTGAAAGCGGTCATGAGCAGCACCACAACCATGAGCGGCACCAGCACCATCACGGGGGACGTGACGGGAGCGGGGAGGGGGACCGGAACGGGGACGGGGACGGGAAGCGGGACGGGGACGGGAAGCGGAACGGGGACGGGAAGCGGGTACGGGAACGGCGGCGGGACGGGGCGGCCGGATCCGGCCCGGGAGGCGGCCCGGGAGGCGGCCGACGACCTGTGCGCCGTCGTCCTGTCCTCACTACGCCGCAAGGACCAGCGGGAGAAGGGCCGGCAGTACGTACGGGGGCTGCTCGCCCTCCCCGGCCGCAAGTCGATGCGCGGGATCGCGGGCCAGGTCGGCGGCGGGGCGGCCGAGCAGAGCATGCACCACTTCATCTCCAGCTCCACCTGGGACTGGCAGCCGATCCGCGCCAACCTCTCCCGGTTCCTGGAGGCGGCCAGTCCGCTGACGGCGTGGGTGGCGCAGCCGATGGCCATCCCGAAGGGCGGGGAGCACTCGGTCGGCGTGGCCCACCGCTTCGACCCGCACCAGGGCCAGATGTTCCGGGGGCAGCAGGCGTTCGGGACCTGGTTCGCCTCGGCCGCGCTGGCCACACCGGTGGGCTGGGAGATGTACCTGCCGGAGGAGGAGCACGCGCAGGAGCACGCCCCGGGGGCCGCGGGCGAGCACAGCGCGCGGGCCGCGTACGAGGAGGCCGCGGCGGCCGCCGTGATCTCGACGGTGCGGCGCAGCGGGAGCCCGGTGCGGCCGGTGGTGCTGGACATCCGGCAGATCGGGACGCGCTCCACGATGAACCGTTTCGCCGAAGCCGGGCTGCCCGTCATCGCCCGGGTCGGCCCCTCCACCCCGCTGCTCGTCACCGATCCGGCGCTGCCCGGGCACGGCGCGGGCGTCCGCTGCGCGCGGGACGTCCTGCAGTCGGTGAAGGGGCTCAGCACGCCGGTGGAGTGGACCGACCCGGACCCGGCGGCCGGCGGCGGCCGGCACCGCAGCACCCTGGCGGTCGCGGTGCGGGTGATGATGCCCGACCCCTCCCCGGCCCGCCGGCGCCACCTGCTGCTGGTCGGCGAGTGGACGGACCCGCGCCGCGCTCCGTCGCAGATGTGGGTGACGGACCTGGTGCGGCTGCCGGTGGGACCGCTGCTGCGGCTGACCAAGCAGGGCCGGCGGGTGGCCTTCGCCGCCGAGCACAGCGGACAGGAGGCGGGGCTGCGGGACTTCGCCGGGCGGGCGCTGCCGGGCTGGCACCGGCACGTCACCCTGGCCTCGGTGGCGCACGCCGCCCGCGCGCTGACGGGGACGGAGGGCTACGGGGCCTCGTACGGGGCCGCGTAGGGAGAGGTCCCCGGCCGGCGGGCGTCGGTGCGGCGGTCGTGGAGGACGGTACGGGTCCTGCGCAGCCGCAGCGCCATCTGGATCTCCAGCGCCCGGGCGGGCTTCTGCCAGTCGGGGCCGAGCAGTTCGGCGATGCGCTCCAGCCGGCGGGAGACCGTGTTGGGGTGGACGTGCAGCGCCTCGGCGGCGTGCGTGGGGCTGGCCCCGGAGGCGAAGTACGCCTCCAGGGTGCGGGTCAGCTCGGTCGGCCGGTCGGTGTCGTACTCCAGGACGGGGCCGATGGTGCCGGCGATGTACGCCTCCACGTCGTGGTCGGCGGACAGCAGCAGGCCGAGGAAGCCCAGTTCGCGCAGGGAGGCCGTGCCCCCGGCCCCGCCGAGGGCGGTCAGCGCGTCGAGGCAGCGCACCGCCTCGGCGTAGACGCGGGCCACCTCGCCGGGGCCGCCGGTGGGTCCGGCGGCGCCGGTGGACACCGCGTGACCGAGCAGCGGGGACAGCTCGCCGGAGGCCCGGTGGGCGGCGGCGGAGGCGTCGGTGCCGGGCAGCACGAGGACGATGCAGCCCCGGCGGACCCCCTTGAGGCCGCCCATCCGGTACGCGTACGAGGTGGCCCAGGCGACGGCCTTGCCGAGCTCGCCGCCCTCGGGCCGGGCGACGACGACCACGTGCGGGCGGTCGAGGTCGATGCCGAGCCGGCGGGTGCGTTCGAGCAGGTGCGGGTCGACGGAGTGCGGCCGGTCGAGGAGGTCGGCGAGGAGTTCGTCGTGGACGGGCCCCTCGGCGGCGGCGGTGCCGCGCTGGATGAGCATCAGGCAGGCCACGGACTGGGCGGCCAGCTGGAGCAGCCGGACGTCCTCGTCGGCGAGCGGGGCCGAGGCGCTGAGCAGCAGCACCCCGAGGTCCTCGGCCCCGGCCAGGACGGGGGCCAGCCACAGGTCGCCGGGCAGCCGGACGGGGCGCCGGTCGGTGAGCGCCTGGAGGGCCCCCTTGGTGACGTCCTCCTCGTCCAGGCCGGGCAGTTCCCCGGTCGCCGTCAGCGGCCGCCCGCCCGGGTCGCGTACCTGGAGCACCCCGTCCAGCGCGTCGGCCGTGGCCCGGGCGAGGGTGGGCAGCCCGGCGCCGTCCAGGACGAGCCCGGCGAGCCGGGCGTGGCACTCCCACAGGTAACGGACGCGGGTGAGGGCGGTGTTCGTGCGCGAGCCGAAGGCCTCCAGCTCGCTCACCTGGTCGCGGGTCTGCTCCAGCAGCCGGGCCTTCTCGATGGCGACGGCGGCCAGGTCGGCGAGGGAGAGCATGATGCCGATCTCGTCCGGCGTGAACTGCCGTACGGCGCGGTCGGAGCCGTAGAGGGCGCCGAGCGTGGAGTCCCCGCGGCGCAGCGGGACGGCGATGATCGCGTGGAGGCTCTCCGCCTCGACGACGGCGTCGATGCCGGGGGCGTGCGCGATGGTGGGGTCGGCGAGGTAGTCGGGGGTCCACACCGGGGAGCGGCGGGCCTGCGCGATGCTGCCGAGGCCGCGCCCGGTGCCGAGTTCGAGACCCACGTTGAGGGCGGTCGTCTCGCCCTCGGAGGTGCGGACGTACGCCGATCCGTCCGGGCGGCTCAGGGACAGCCAGGCCATGTCGAAGCCGAGGAGACGGCGGGCGCGGCGGGTGATCAGGCGGAGCAGGCCGTCGATGTCGAAGGGGGACGTCAGGTCGTGCGCGGTGTCGACGAGCGCGGTGAGGGCGGCCTCGCGCTGCCGGCTGCGGCTCGCGCGGGCCTGGACCGAGCGGGCCAGTTCCAGGGCGCGGGTGAGCCCGTCGAGGGCGGCGTCGTCGGCTCCGGCCGCGCGCGCCTCGGTGAGCAGCGCGTCGTACCGGTCCGGCGGGGCGTCCTGGGCGAGCAGTTCCAGTACGGCCAGTGCGCCCGCGTCGTCCCCGCGCATCCTGCGCCCCCTCCGACCAGCCGTTTTCCCCGCGTCCCGTCCCGAACCTAGGTTCCGGGCGGCGGTGGGTCAAGCAGGGGCCGAAGGCGGGCCGTCAGCGGCGCACCGCCCCCGCGAGGGGGATCCCGGGGGCGGGGAGGGCGGCGCGCAGGGTGGTGACGCGGGCTTCGGCCCGGCGCAGGGCCGCCAGGTAGGCGCCGTCGGGGCGCTGGCCGCCGGCGCCGCGCAGGCCCGCGAGTTCCAGGAGCAGTTCGCCGTGGTGGCCGAGGGCGAGTTCGGCCTCGACCCACTGGCCGAGCACGGTGAGCCGGTCGGCCTCCAGGGAGGCCGTGCGGCCGCGCAGCCAGGTCCCGGCGTCGATGCCGTCCAGGGCGGGGCCGGTCCACAGGTCGAGGGCGCGGCGCAGCCTTAAGGCCGCCTGCGCGAAGTCCCCGCGGCCCATGGCCCGGTAGCCGGCTCCGGCCTCCCGTTCGAACTCGCGGACGTCGCAGCGGCCGCCGCCGGTGTCGAGGAGGTAACCGCCGGGCCGGGCGCACAGAACCGTCTCCGGGGTACGAACCGAGCCGGCCCCGAGCGCCTCCGCGAACCGCTCGCGCAGCCGGCGCACGGCGGTGTGCAGGACGGCCCGGGAGTCTTCGGGCGGGGTGTGGCGGGTGAGCTCGTCGGCGAGCACGCAGACCGGGACGAGGCGGTCGGGACAGGCCGCGAGGGCGGCCAGGACGTGCCGGGACGCCGCGGTGGGGGCGGTGATGGGCACACCGTTCTCGGTGACCCGAGGTGTGCCGAGTACCTCAATGTCCACAGTGTTCTCCCTGGGCAGGCGAGCAAAAAAATCATACCCGGAAGGATCTTTTTGGGAAGAGGGCGGGGCGCGTGGCGGACGGGACGTCTCAGACCGTGGGACCGCCGTCCTCGACCTGCGCGCATCCGTCGCCGTCGCCGCCGCCGGCCGGGAGCACCCCGTTCGCGCAGCCGACCCGGCAGGGGTGGACGCCCTGCGGCCCGTAGAGCGCCCGCGCGCCGCGCCCGGGGGCGCTGTCCAGCCGGATCGCCACGGCGGGGACCACCACGTTCGGCATCACGTGCGTGTAGAGCTCGGCGACCTGGGCGTCCAGGTCGAGGCCGAGGGTGTGCGACATGGTGTTCAGCCCCGCGTACGCGCCGACGATCAGCCGGGCGGGGACGACCGGGTCCACGCCGGGCAGCAGCTCCCCGCGCCGCCGGGCCTCGGACAGCACGGCCGCGTTCAGCTCGATCCAGGTCTCATAGGGCGTCACCCGGTCGAGGTGGGGGCCCGTCTGGTCCAGGGTCAGCCGGGCGCTCGCCCGGATCAGCACCTCGTGCCGCATCTGGTGCGAGAAGACCATGCCGATGTCGATGAACTCCTGCGCCTTGTACTGCTGCGGCAGGGCCTGCGGCTGCCCCTGGTTCTGGGCGTCTATGACGGACTGGGCCAGGCCCTCCTTCGACTCGAAGTGGAAGTAGAGGGCGCCCTTGGTCACCTTGGCGATGTTGACGATGTCCGAGAGCTTGGCCGCGTCGTAGCCGTGCTCCTCGAACACCACGGCCGCCGCGTCCAGGATGGCGCGGCGGGTGCGCACCGCCCTGTCCTGCTTGACCTGGGGTCGCTCTGTCCTCATATGTGGCGTCGCCTCTCCTGACCCGCCGGCTTTACATTCCCACGGGTACGTTTCTGCTGGGTTGATTCCACACCATCGCCCGGGCGGACGTCCACCGGCGTATGTCACCTCACGCGCACGGAAAAGGGGGTCCGCCCGTCCGTTTCCGGACGGGCGGACCCCCTTCGAGGCCCGGGGCGCTGGGAGCGCCGGGGACTACTTCAGCTTGGTACCCGTGGAGCGCAGGTCACCGCAGGCCTGGAGGACGCGCTTGGCCATGCTCGCCTCGGCCAGCTTGCCCCAGGTGCGCGGGTCGTAGGTGTTCTTCTTGCCGACCTCGCCGTCGACCTTCAGGACACCGTCGTAGTTGCGGAACATGTGGTCCGCGACGGGGCGGGTGAAGGCGTACTGGGTGTCGGTGTCGAGGTTCATCTTCACGACGCCGTTCTCCAGCGCGGTGGCGATCTCCTGCTCGGTGGAGCCGGAGCCGCCGTGGAAGACGAAGTCGAACGGGCTGGCCTTGCCGTACTTCTCGCCGACGCCCTGCTGGAGGTCCTTGAGCAGCTCGGGACGCAGGACGACGTTGCCGGGCTTGTAGACGCCGTGCACGTTGCCGAAGGAGGCGGCCAGCAGGTAGCGGCCCTTCTCGCCCAGGCCCAGGGCCTCGGCGGTGCGGATCGCGTCCTCGACGGTGGTGTACAGCTCGTCGTTGATCTCGTGGCTGACGCCGTCCTCCTCGCCGCCGGTCGGGGTGATCTCGACCTCGAGGATGATCTTCGCGGCGGCGGCCTTGGCGAGCAGCTCCTGGCCGATGGCCAGGTTGTCGGCCAGGGTCTCGGCGGAGCCGTCCCACATGTGCGACTGGAAGAGCGGGTTCAGGCCCTTGGCCACGCGCTCGGCGGAGATGTCGAGCAGCGGGCGGACGTAGCCGTCCAGCTTGTCCTTGGGGCAGTGGTCGGTGTGCAGCGCGACCGTGATGTCGTACTTGGCGGCGACGACGTGCGCGAACTCGGCCAGGGCGACCGCGCCGGTCACCATGTCCTTGTTGTACTGGCCGCCCAGGAACTCGGCACCGCCGGTGGAGATCTGGATGATGCCGTCGCTCTCGGCCTCCGCGAAGCCGCGCAGCGCAGCGTGCAGGGTCTGGGTCGAGGTCACGTTGATGGCCGGGTAGGCGAACTTGCCTGCCTTCGCCCGGTCGAGCATCTCGTTGTAGACCTCGGGGGTTGCGATGGGCATCTGTCCGCTCCTTGGATGTGCGGGGAGTGTGCTTATTGCGGGCCCTGACCTGGGGGCGACGTCAGACGTCGCGCCTATCTTTCCAGACTCGGCGCATCACTCCACCCCGCGTGACGGCCCTCGTACGGCGAGAAGGGCCGGGTGTTTCACGTGAAACACCCGGCCCTTCCGAAAAGGTGCAGGTCAGGAGCGGAGCTTGGGCTTCCGGGGACCTTCGTCACCAGTTGCGCCGAAGCCGCTCCGTGACCGCGTCACCACCCCTTCGCGACCACGATCCGAGACGTCCGGGCCGCCCGGGGGAGGGTCAGACCAGGCCCAGGTCTCCGAGCTCGTACCCGGTGAGGTAGGGCAGGCCCGCGCCGGCGATGGCCTCGGCCGCGCCGCGGTCCACGATGGTGGCGACGGCGACGACCTCGCCGCCGGCCTCGCGGACCGCCTCGACGGCGGTCAGCGGGGAGCCGCCCGTGGTGGAGGTGTCCTCGACGACCAGGCAGCGCCTGCCCTTGACGTCCGTGCCCTCGATCCGGCGCTGCATGCCGTGCGCCTTCTGCGCCTTGCGGACCACGAAGGCGTCCAGGCGGCCGCCGCGCGCGGCGGAGGCGTGCAGCATCGAGGTCGCGACCGGGTCGGCGCCCAGGGTCAGACCGCCGACGCAGTCGAACTCAAGGTCGGCGGTCAGGTCGAGCATGACCTGACCGACCAGCGGGGCGGCCTCGCCGTCGAGGGTGATGCGGCGGAGGTCGATGTAGTAGTCGGCCTCCTTGCCGGAGGAGAGGGTCACCTTGCCGTGCACGACGGCCTTGTCCTTGATCTGCTGCAGAAGCGCATCACGTACGTCACTCATGCCGTCGAGCTTAGTTGGACGCTAGCCGAGCCGGCGCCAGGTCCAGGTCGTGGAGACCTCCAGCGGGTCCACCGGGGTGACCAGGCGCGGAAGGGTGTTCAGGCCGTTCGGCGGACCCGACTGCGGTTCGACGCAGACGGCCTCGGGCTCCTCGTCGTACACGACCACCCATTCGGCGGGGCTGGCGACCTTCAGCTCCAGCTGCCCGGGCCAGGTGAGGGTGACGTCCACCCCGTAGGGCATCCCGAAGCAGTCGTCCCAGGGGCCGGGGAGGGGGTCGATCCGGCGGCCGGTGGGCAGGTGGTCCTCCCCGCGCTCCTCCTGCCAGGCGGGCTCGAAGGCGATCCGAGCCTCCTCGCCGCCGCTGGTCAGGGTGCGGTTGAACCAGGGGTGCCAGCCGGCCTGGGCCGGGAAGGAGTCCTGGTACGTCTCCACGCCCAGGGTGATCTTCAGTGAGTCCCCGGCCAGCTCGAAGACCTGGGTAACCCGGCCCGCGTACGGCCAGGGGTCGGCCAGGTCGAAGTAGAAGGCCGCCCCGGTGCCGGTCACGCCGGCGGTCCGCCAGGGCAGGTCGCGGCCGAGGCCGTGGATGGCGTGCGGGGGGTGGTTGACGGGCAGCTGGTGGAGGGTGCCGCCGTCGCGGAACCGGCCGTTCTCGGTGCGGCCGCACCAGGGGACCATCGGGAAGGACCCGTAGCGCGGTCCCTGGCGCAGCAGCTCCACGCCGTCGACGCGCAGGCTGCCGATCCGGCAGCCGTTCTCCTGGTCGATGGTGATGTCGGCGCCGCCGGCGCTCAGTTGCGTACTCATACGGCCGACCCTACGGCGACCGGGGTCGGCGGCCGCTCAACAACGGCTCGGCGGCGGTTCAGCGACGGCGGCGCAGCGCTCGTCCGACGACCACCGCCGAGGCCAGGGCCAGGGCCGCCGCAGGGGCGATCCAGCGCAGGGCGGGACCGCTGCCGCCGGCCGAAGGGGCCGGGACGGGGGCGTAACGGCCGCGCGGCGGCGCGTGGTCGACCTCCTCGGCGCTGCGGCCGATCATCGTGCGGCGGGCGTGGGCGGCCTCGGCCGGGGGGTTCGCCGGGGCGGTGGGATCGCCGGGGACGGCGGCCGCACCGGCCGCGGCGCCCTCCCCGGTCCCGTCGAGCTCCGGGAGCCCGGCGAAGTCGGGCAGGTCGGGCAGGTCGGGGAAGTCCTCGTCCAGGAAGGGGTCGAGGGACGGCGGGGGCACCTCGGCGTCGAACACGGACTCCGCGACCGCCTCCGGTCCGCCGCCCTCCTCCGGCGCGGACTCCTCCGGTTTCCACGGTCCGGCGGCTTCGGCCAGGTTCGCGCAGAGCCGGTCGAGGAGCCGCCGGAGGGCGGTGGTCAGGGCCTCGGCGTCGAAGGCCGCGGCCCGCCCGTCGGCGGTGGCGGTCACGTCGAACTCCAGCCGGGTACCGCCCTCGTGGGGGGTCAGGCTCAGCCCGATGGCGAGCGTGGCGCTGCCGGAGCCCCGGACCTCGGCGCCCTCGCCCCGCACGGTGAAGTGCTCCGGATCCCGCTCGGTCACCGCCAGCGTCCCCCGGTAGGTCACGGTGGCCGAGCCGACGCGCAGCCGCAGCCGCCCGGCGACCGGCCCGCCGGAGCCCGGGCCGCCATCCCCGCCGGAACCCGCGCCCCCACCGACGACACCGGCGTCCTCCCCGGAGCCCGCCGCCGGGCCCGAGTCCGCCGCCGGGCCGGAGTCGGCGTCCCGCTGGAGGCCGGGCACGCAGCGCGCCACCCGGGCGGGGTCGCGCAGCACGGCGCGCAGATCGTCTGCCGGTACCGGGACGAACACCTGATGCTCCATGCGGTCGAGCCTACCGACGAGAGCCGCCCCTGCACACGGACGCGACGCCCCCGCGGCTCAGGAGTAGCGCGGGTGCGGGAGCGTGGAGGGCGGCAGGCCGGTCAGCCGGGTGCGGGCCGCGTCCCGGGCGGCGTCCTGGAGGCCCCGGGTGGACACCGCGCGCAGGGCGGGCGTGTCGCGGTCCACCCGCAGCTCGGGGACCCGGTCCCGGGAGGCGAGGACGAAGCCCCAGTCCTGCGGCGGGGCGTCGGAGCCGCCGAGGGTGCGGTCGGGCCCGGCGGCGAAGCCGGAGAGGCGGCCGCCCGCGCTGTAGGGGGTGGTGAGCAGGCCGGCGGCGCGCAGGGTGGACTCGACGGTCCAGTACGTACGGGGCCGGGTGGTCAGCGGCCCGGCGTGCACGGCGATGCGCCCGCCGGGGTTCAGGGCCCGCGCGGCCAGCCCGTAGAACTCCTGCGAGTACAGCTTGGTGCTCGGGGTGATCCCCGGGTCGGGGAGGTCGGAGACGATCACGTCGAACCGGTCGCGCGCGGCGGGCCCCCGCAGCCAGCGGAAGGCGTCCTGGGAGACGACGCCCAGGCGCGGGTCCTCGTAGGCGCGCCCGTTGAGGGCGGAGAGCATGGGATCGGTGCGGGCGAGCTCGACCACCCCGGGGTCGAGCTCGACGACGGTGACGGAGGCGACGTCCGGGTAGCGCAGCACCTCGCGGGCGGCGAGCCCGTCACCGCCGCCGAGGACCAGGACCCGGGCGTGCGGGCCGGTCATCGCGGGGTGGACCAGGGCCTCGTGGTAGCGGTACTCGTCGTAGCCGCTGACCCGCAGCCGCCCGTCGAGGTAGAGGTCGAGGGAGCGCGGGGAGCCGGTGGAGGGGCCGGTCAGCACCAGCTCCTGCACCCCGGTCTGCACCGCGACCCGTACCTCGCCGCCGTAGACGGCGGTGCGCGCGACCCGCTCGAAGTCGTCGGCGAGCAGGGTGGCGCAGGCCAGCCCGGCGAGCACCAGGGCGTTGACCGCGAGGAGCAGCCAGCGGCAGCGCCGGCTGAGGTCGCGGCGGAACAGCCACAGGACGAGCCCGCCGCCGACGACGGCGTTGACGGTGCCGGTGAGCATGGCCCCGGTGAGCTGGCCGAGCACGGGGAGCAGCAGGAAGGGGAAGGCCAGCCCGCCGACCAGGGCGCCCACGTAGTCGGCGGCGAACAGGTCGGCGACGGCCCCGCCGGCGTCCTGTCTGCGGATGCGCTGGATGAGGACCATCAGCAGGGGGATCTCGGCGCCGATGAGGACCCCGATGGCGAAGGAGAACGCGACGAGCGCGGGCCGGGACTCGCCCAGCCAGGCGAAGCTCGCGTAGAGGGCCATGGCGGAGAAGCCGCCGAGCAGGGCGAGCCCGGCCTCGATGGCGGCGAACCCGAAGGCGGGCCGGGCGCGCAGCCGTTTGGCGAGGAGCGAGCCGACGCCCATGGCGAAGACCATGACGGACAGCACGACCGACGCCTGGGTGACGGAGTCGCCGATGAGGTACGAGCCGAGGGCGAGCAGCTCCAGTTCGTACACGAGCCCGCAGGCGGCGCAGACGAACACCGTGGCCAGGACGAGGAGTCGGCCGGTCCGGGGCTGTACGGGCAGGGCGGCCTGGACGGTCTGCACGCCCCGCGGCTCCGCCGCCGGGAGCACCCCGCGGGGGGCGGAACGGTCGATCATGCAGCGAACCGTACGTCACCGCCCACTGACACCCTGTCACCCACATGGGTGTAAGTGCCCCACTGATCCCGCCAGTTGGCGTAATCCCTACGCAACGTGGCGTACGGGACGGACGCTAGACCGGAGCCCCCATCCGCACGCCCACCCGGGTGCGGGTCGCCACCAGCTGCCCCTCCTGCGGATACGCGTGCCAGGTCCGCCAGCGCACCTGCCCCTCGTGCCGCTGCGCGAGCATCGCGGTGAAGGCGTGCGGGTCGCCCGGGAAGGTCCCCGCTAGGCCGTTCGGGTGGTCCGCGACCAGGGCGAGGAGCTCCTGGGCCCGTCCCGCGAAGGAGCCGCGCGAGAGGGTCTCGACGCGCGCGGCGAACTCGTACTCCCAGTCCCCCACCCGCTTCGCCACGCCCAGCGGCAGCGGCGTACGGCTGCCGGGCATGCAGGCGACCGTCTCCGAGCAGCGCACCTCGCCCTCCTCCAGGAGCACCTGATGGGAGGCGCCGAGCAGACGCAACTCCACCTTCGCGTCCTGGAGCTGGAGGTTCAGTACGGCCAGGGCGGGCAGCCGGTCGCGTCCCAGGGCCCAGGCGAGATCGGCGGCACGCGTGTCGGTGTAGGTGGTCTGGAGGGTCGTGAGCATGAGTCGGCTCCGCAAACGCGCGAGGGAGAGGGGCCGGGGCCCGCCAGCGGTATGCAACGGGTGGGGGGACACCGGCACGGGTCCTGGGGGTCGCCCCCAGCGGTAGCTGGGGGAGAAGTCCAGGGAGGTCCTCCGAGGACTGGTCTACTCAACCGAGGGAATCATGAAAGGCACGGCACTCACAGCGTTTTTACCCAACTTGACGGGGTTTACATCCCCTCGGGGGCTACCCGGTTCACGTGTTCAAGAACAGGCCGTCCGTACGCCTTCGTACGCACCCGAACAAGAAGACGCCCGAAGGAAGTTGTCCCCACCGGGCGCCCTGTCCACGCGGCCCGCGGCCGCACCGTTCCAGTGTCAGCTGCCCCCGCACCCGCCGCCACCGCAGGACGAGCCGCAGGACGACCCGCAGGAGGACGAGGAACCGCACGACGAGGAGGAGCCGCAGGAGGACGAGGAGCCCCCGCCGCCCGCCCACCAGCTGCCACCGGAACCCCCGCCGCTGCCGAATCCGCCGCCTCCGCCGGAGAGCTTCTTCGCGACCCAGACGACCACGCCCGCGATCGCCGCGACGATGACCACGACGACGACCATGTCCTCGCCCCCTTCCTGACCGACGCCCCGGTCCCCCGGGGGCGCGGGATCCCCTCGTCCCGCGTGCAGGGGGGATGCCCGCAGGCCAAACCCGCCAAAGCACACTTGAGCAACTCCAGAGGTTCCCCGCAGGATGGCGCCCATGAGCGCACCCGTGGGCAGCGACCGCCCCTTCCTGAACCGCCGCCTCGCGGCCTTCGGCACCACGATCTTCGCGGAGATGTCGGCGCTGGCCGCCCGCACCGGGTCCATCAACCTCGGCCAGGGCTTCCCCGACACCGACGGCCCCGCCGAGGTCGCCGAAGCGGCCGTCCGGGCGATCCGCGACGGCCGCGGCAACCAGTACCCGCCGGGCCCCGGCGTCCCCGAACTCCGCGAGGCGATCGCCGCCCACCAGCGGCGCTTCTATAACCTCGACCACGACCCCGACACCGAGGTGCTGGTCACCGCGGGCGCCACCGAGGCCATCGCCGCCGCCCTCCTTGCCCTCCTCGAACCGGGCGACGAGGTCATCGCCCTGGAGCCCTTCTACGACTCCTACGCCGCCTGCATCGCCATGGCGGGCGCCGTCCGCGTCCCGCTCACCCTGCGCGCCCCGGACTTCCGCCCCGACCTCGACGCCCTGCGCGACGCCGTCACCCCGCGCACCCGCCTGCTGCTGCTCAACACCCCGCACAACCCGACCGGCACCGTCCTCACCCCCGCGGAACTCGCCGCCATCGCCGAACTCGCCGTCGAGCGGAACCTCCTCGTCGTCACCGACGAGGTCTACGAGCACCTGGTCTTCGAGGGCGCCCACACCCCGCTGGCCTCCCTGCCCGGGATGCGCGAGCGCACCGTCACCATCTCCTCCGCCGGCAAGACCTTCTCCTTCACCGGCTGGAAGGTCGGCTGGATCACCGCCCCGCCCGCACTGGTCTCGGCCGTCCGCTCGGCGAAGCAGTTCCTCACCTACGTCTCCTCCGGCCCCTTCCAGTACGCCGTCGCCGAGGCCCTCGCCCTCCCCGACACCTACTACGACGCCTTCCGCGCCGACCTCGCCGCCAAGCGCGACCTGCTCGCCGACGGACTCACCGCCGCCGGCCTGCGGGTCTTCCGCCCGCAGGGCACCTACTTCATCACCACCGACGTCTCACCCCTGGGCGAGAAGGACGGCCTGGCCTTCTGCCGCGCCCTGCCCGAGCGCTGCGGGGTGGTCGCCATCCCGAACCAGGTCTTCTACGACGACCGCGAGGCCGGCGCCACCCAGGTCCGCTGGGCCTTCTGCAAGAAGACGGAGGTCCTCCGCGAAGCCGTGGACCGCCTCAGGGCCCTCTAGGGCCCGGCATGGACGCCACGACGAGACGGACCGCGCCCGCCCCCGCACCGGCCCCGTGGCGGCGGGAGCCCGCCCGGGCCACCGGGCGGGCTCTCGCGGTGTTCGCCGCCGTGCGCGGGGGCGGGGCGCTGGTGATCGCCCTCGGGGCCTGGTGGGCCGGGCGCGACCCCGTGAAGGTGCTCGGCGGCTCCTGGGACTCCTTCTGGTACCTGTCCATCGCCGCCCACGGCTACGGGCGCACCCAGATGTGGCCCGCCTCCGACTCCATCCAGAGCGACGCCGCCTTCTTCCCGCTGTTCCCGGTGCTGACGCACCTCTTCGGCGGCGGCCCCGTCGCCGCCCTGGCGGTGGCCTGGACGGCGGCGGGCGCCGCCGCCGCCGGGGTGTACCGGATCGGGGAGCGGCTGCTCGGGCCGCGGGCCGGGGTGCTGCTCGTCGCGCTGTGGGCCTCTCTGCCGCACGCGGTGGTGCTGACCCTCGCCTACACCGAGCCGCTGCTGTGCGCGCTGGCCGCCTGGGCCCTGTACGCCCTGCTGCGCGAGCGCTGGCTCTGGGCGGCCGCCCTGGCGGTGCTCGCCGGGCTGACCCGGCCCACCGGGATCGCCGTGGCCGCCGCCGTGAGCGCCGTGGCCCTGCGGGAGCTGCTGAGGGGCGGCCGCGCGCCCGCGGTGTGGGCGGCCGGGCTGCTGGCGCCCGCGGGCTGGACGGCGTACGTGGTGGCCGTCGGGGTGCGCCGGCACGAGCCGCTCGGCTACTTCACCGTCCAGCGGCAGTGGGGCTCGCGCTTCGACTTCGGCGCGGGGACGGTGGCCGCCGTGGGCCGGATACTGACCGGCGGGAACGTCACGGTCCCGGTGGCCGTGACGGTGGCCGGGCTGGCCGTGGCCGTGCTGTGCGCGGTGCTCCTGCCGCTGGACCGGGCGCCGCTGCCGCTGCTCGTGTACACGGGGGTCCTGCTGGTGATCACCGTCGGCGGGGCGGGGTTCTTCGAGTCGAAGCCGCGGTTCCTGCTGCCCGCGTTCCCGCTGCTGCTACCGGCGGCCGCCGCGATGGCGAGAGCCCGGCCCCGCACGGCGGTCGCGGTGACCGCCGGCCTGGCCGGGCTCTCGTACGGCTACGGGGCGTACCTCCTGCTCATCGCGAAGGTACCCCTCTAGCGGGCCGTGGGGCGGGGACGCCTACGCGTCGTCCCCGTCCTCGGAGTCGCCCTCCGCGGAGTCGACCTCCTTCTCCAGGCCGAGCTGCTCGATGAGCCACTTGTCGAACTCGATCGACGCGCGGACCCAGCTGACCGTGGAGGACACGAAGTGCTCCAGGCTGACGCCGGTGCCGATCAGCATCTGCGCCTCGCCGATCAGCCGGACGGAGCCGTCGTCGTGCGTGTGGCTGTAGACCTTGGGCCACAGGGTGCGGCGGTTCCAGTCGTCGATCGACTCGAGCAGCTGCGGCTTGTCGTCGATCGCGTGCGGACGGTCGTAGAAGGTCCTGACGGAGAAGACCTGCTGCTCGCCCTCGCCGCGGAACATGAAGTACGTCCGGAAGTCCTCCCACGGCGCCGCGAGGTCACCCTCGTCGTCGACGACGTACTTGAGCTCCATCTGCTCCAGGAGCTGCTTCACCAGATCCTGGTCGGGGACGACGGGGCCCGCCGGTCCTGTGGGCTGCGGTTCGGGCTGCCCCCCGAAGTTCGGAATCGAGGCCGGGTCGATGCTCACCGTGTACTTCCCTTCGTGCGGATACAGCCATCCTCCACCATCGCGCCCACCCCCTGTCCACCCCCGCACCACCGATCCGCTCCGGGCGGACAGGAGTGCCCGGCGGTCCTTACCGGTGCGACACTGCTACGCCCGCCGGGCGGCCTCCCCCGCCCGCGGCACGTCCTGGAACCGGTCGACGTCGAAGACCCGGCCCCTTACAGGGCCCGGCCGACCAGCAGGTCGTCGCCGGCCACGTCGACGCGGACCGTGTCGCCGTCCCTGACCTCGCCGGAGAGGATCTCCTTGGCCAGGCGGTCGCCCACCGCCGTCTGGATCAGGCGGCGCAGCGGGCGGGCGCCGTACGCCGGGTCGTTGCCCTTGTCGGCCAGCCAGGCCAGGGCCTCGGGCGTGACGTCCAGGGCCAGGCGGCGGTCGGCGAGGCGCTTCGCCAGGCGGGCGATCTGGAGCTCGGCGATGTGCGCCAGCTCGTCCCGGGTGAGGGCCGAGAAGACGACGAGGTCGTCCAGGCGGTTGAGGAACTCCGGCTTGAAGCTCGCCCGGACCACCTCCAGGACGCGTTCCTTCTTGTCCTCGGGCGTGGCGACCGGGTCCACGAGGAACTGGCTGCCCAGGTTCGAGGTCAGGATCAGGATGGTGTTGCGGAAGTCGACGGTGCGGCCCTGGCCGTCGGTGAGGCGGCCGTCGTCGAGCACCTGGAGGAGGATGTCGAAGACCTCCGGGTGGGCCTTCTCGACCTCGTCCAGCAGCACCACGCTGTACGGGCGGCGGCGGACGGCCTCGGTGAGCTGGCCGCCCTCCTCGTAGCCCACGTAGCCGGGCGGGGCGCCGACGAGCCGGGCCACGCTGTGCTTCTCGGAGTACTCCGACATGTCGATGCGAACCATGGCCCGCTCGTCGTCGAAGAGGAAGTCCGCGAGGGCCTTGGCCAGCTCGGTCTTGCCGACGCCCGTGGGGCCCAGGAAGAGGAACGAGCCGGTCGGCCGGTCCGGGTCGGCGATGCCGGCCCGGGTGCGGCGCACGGCGTCGGCGACGGCCCGTACGGCCTCGGTCTGGCCGATCAGGCGGCGCCCCAGCTCCTCCTCCATGCGCAGGAGCTTCTGGGTCTCCCCCTCCAGGAGGCGGCCGGCCGGGATGCCGGTCCAGGCGCCGACCACGTCCGCGATGTCGTCCGGGCCGACCTCGTCCTTGACCATGCTGTCCTTGACCGGGCCTGCCTTGGCCTCCGCCTCCTCCTCCGTGGCCTCGGCCAGCTCGTGCTCCAGCGCGGGGATCTCCCCGTAGAGCAGCTTGGAGGCGGAGTCGAAGTCCCCGTCGCGCTGGGCGCGCTCGGCCTGGCCGCGCAGGTCGTCCAGGCGCTCCTTGAGCTCGCCGACCCGGTTGAGGGACTGCTTCTCCTTCTCCCAGCGGGCGGTGAGGCCGCGCAGCTCCTCCTCCTTGTCGGCGAGGTCCTTGCGCAGCTTGTCCAGGCGCTCGATCGAGGCCGGGTCGGACTCGTTCCGCAGCGCCAGCTCCTCCATGCGCAGCCGGTCGACGGAGCGCTGGAGCTCGTCGATCTCCAGCGGGGAGGAGTCGATCTCCATGCGCAGCCGGGAGGCGGCCTCGTCGACGAGGTCGATGGCCTTGTCGGGGAGGAAGCGGGAGGTGATGTACCGGTCGGAGAGGGTGGCGGCGGCGACGAGGGCGCTGTCGTTGATGACGACCTTGTGGTGGGCCTCGTAGCGGCCCTTGAGGCCGCGCAGGATGGCGATGGTGTCCTCGACGGTGGGCTCGGCGACCAGCACCTGCTGGAAGCGGCGCTCCAGCGCCGGGTCCTTCTCGATGCGCTCGCGGTACTCGTCGAGGGTGGTGGCGCCGACCATCCGCAGCTCGCCGCGGGCCAGCATGGGCTTGAGCATGTTGCCCGCGTCCATGGCGGAGTCCCCGCCGGCGCCGGCGCCGACGACGGTGTGCAGCTCGTCGATGAAGGTGATGATCTGGCCCTCGCTCGACTTGATCTCGGCGAGGACGGTCTTGAGGCGCTCCTCGAACTCGCCCCGGTACTTCGCGCCGGCGACCATCGCGCCGAGGTCGAGGGAGACGAGCCGCTTGTTCTTCAGGGACTCGGGGACGTCGCCCTTGACGATGCGCTGGGCGAGGCCCTCGACGACGGCGGTCTTGCCGACGCCGGGCTCGCCGATGAGCACCGGGTTGTTCTTCGTGCGGCGCGAGAGGACCTGGACGACGCGCCGGATCTCGTGGTCGCGGCCGATGACGGGGTCGAGCTTGCCCTCGCGGGCGGCGGCCGTGAAGTCGGTGCCGAACTTCTCCAGGGCCTTGTACCGGCCCTCGGGGTCGGGGGTGGTCACCCGCCGTCCTCCTCGTGCGTTCTCGAAGGCGGCCAGCAGCTTCTTCGCGGTCGCGCCCTGGTCGGAAAGGACCTCACCGGCCCGGCCGCCCTTGGCGGCGACGGCGATGAGGAGGTGTTCGGTGGAGAGGTAGTCGTCGCCGAGGGCCTTCGCCCGGGAGTCGGCCTCGGCGAGCACGGCGAGCAAGTCGCGGCTGGGCTGCGGCGGCGCGACCGTGGAGCCGGTGACGCTGGGCAGGGCGGCGAGCAGCCGCTCCGCGCCGGCGCGGACGGCGGCCTGGTCGGCCTCGGTCGCGGCGAGCAGGTCGGTGATGTTCTCGTTGTCCTCGCCGGCGAGCAGGGCCAGCAGCAGGTGCGCGGGGGTCAGGTCGGCGTGGCCGTCCTTGACGGCCCTGCTGGTGGCCGCGTTCAGCGCGTCACGGCTCTTGTTGGTCAGCTCGGCGTCCACTCTCGGTTCTCCTCTCCGGCGGGGCGGGTGCGTAACTCTGACAGGTTCAGCGTCTGCAAAGTTGAGTCTATTCCACTCAAGGCCGGTTTCGGTGCGCACCTATGCTTCGGACCATGCCTGTTTCGAAGCCGGTCCACGACGTACTCAACCCGACGCCCGCATACCTCGCCTTCTGGCGGGAGCGGCACGTCTGCACCCTGACCACCCCCCGGCCCGACGGCACCCCGCACGTGGTCCCGGTGGGCGTGACCTACGACCCGGAGGCCGGGATCGCACGGGTGATCAGCAGCAAGCACAGCAAGAAGGTGCGCAACGTGCTGGAGGCGCCGGACGGCGCCGCGCGCGTGGCGGTGTGCCAGATGGAGGGCCGGCGCTGGGCCACCCTGGAGGGGCGCGCGGTGGTCCGTACGGACGAGGCCTCGGTCGCCGACGCGGTACGCCGCTACGCGGAGCGGTACGGGCGCACGCCCTCGCCGAACCCGGACCGGGTGGTCCTGGAGATCGTCCTCGACCGGGCCATGGGGCGCGCCTGAGGAAAAACGGCCGGATTCGAGCGGTCCTCAAGCGGCCCGCTAGCGGTTCTCAGCGAATCCCCGGCGGGATGTCCGGTTCGGGCACTGGACGCGGACAGCACAACGGCGCCATCGTGGTCAGGTCCACGATGGCGCCGTTGTGTGGGGGTAGCACCTGGAGCGATCTGCAACGACGGGGGAATCGCCTCAGGCACTGCGGGGGGTGGCGGTGGTGATATCGGGTTCGAAGAGCTGGTGATCACGCTGATCGAGGTTGACGAAGACCATGCCGTACCGCACTTCACAGCGGACGGGCTGCGGTGCGCCCCGGGGGCGGCGCAGGCAGCGGTAGGCACGGACGTCCTCGTCCTCCTCGCGCACGATGACGATCGGCTGGCCGAACAGGGTGACCATCAGCGAGTCGCCGGCGTAGGGGATCGCCGTCGCGAGGTCGATGAACTGCCAGCCGGAGCGGTACGCCGATGCCATCTCTCGCCGGAAGTCGCGGTCGTCGGGGGTCATCAGGCTGCCTTCGCAGGCATGGTGTCCCAGCCGAGATCGGTACCGAGGGCTTCGGTACGCGAGCTGGGGGCCACGTCCCAGCCGAGGTCGGGCTTACCGGCCGGACCGGAGGCCGCGAGAGCAGCCGGTCCCGCGCTTCCCGCGCCCCCGCCGACGGCGGCGGCCGTCCCGAAGACCGCAACGGCGGAGAAAACAACGGCAAGCGCCGAGCGAAGCATTCTCTTATACATGGTCGGCTTCGTCCTCACTTGATGGAATCCTCTCCCCCGCACTGTCAGACGATGGCTCATTCAGGCACGTCAGTGCCACAGGGACGATGCATCATGTTCTTACATGTTCAGGACCCTGGGGGGTGGAGATTTGGTAAGAAGCGAGACAAACCCGACACATCGCCACCCCGTCACGGAGATGTGCGCCGAGGGAGCGCGTGTGTACGCCGCGGCCCTGAGCACCGGCCGCATCGCCCGCGGCGAGGTCAGGAACGCCCCCTGCCTGCTCGAATTCGCCCTCCTGCGACCCGACCCGGATGACGCCAACCAGCTCCGCGCGGTTCCCCCGTCCGTCGCGCTCGCCCAGCGGCTCCATCCCCTCGAACGGGAGATCCAGGACCGCAGGCGCACCGCCGTCGAACTGACCGACGCGTTCGAGCCGTTCCTCACCATCAGCGCCCAGAGCCCCGCCAACACCCACGCCATCACGGTGCTGGAGGGATTCGACCAGATCAACGCGGCCCTCGACCTGGCCACCGCCGAGTGCCACACCGAGGCCCTGACCGTCCAGCCGGGCGGCGGCAGGTCCTCGTTCATCCTCTCCGAGGCCCTGGAACGCGCCCAGCCGCTGATCGACCGCGGGGTCAGCATCCGCACGCTCTACCAGCACACCGTGAGGCACAGTCAGGGCACTCTCGCCTACGTGGACCGGGTGTCCACGGGCAAGGTGGAGATCCGCACGCTGGAAGAGCTCATAGAGCGTCTCATGATCTTCGACCGTACGGTGGCCTTCATCCCGGCGAGCGATGACCGGAAAGTGGCCCTCGAACTGCGCCACCCGGGGCTGATCGACTATCTGATCCGGGTCTTCGAACAGCTGTGGCGCCGGGCCGTCCCCCTCACCGACGAGGTCACGTACACCCACAGCCCCGACGGCATATCGGGCGTCCAGCGCTCCATCGCCCAGCTCCTCATCGAGGGGCACGTCGACGAGGCGATCGCCCGCCGCCTCGGGATGAACGTACGCACCTGCCGCGCCCACATCGCGAAGCTGGCCAACGCCCTCGGCAGCGGCAGCAGGGCGCAGCTGGGCTATCTCATCGCCCAGTCCGGCATCCTGCACAGCGAGGGCGACGCGGAGGCCGCCACGGGCTTCCAGGGGGCCCGCTGAGGGGCTCACGGCGCCCCGCCGAGGCGTTCCGGGGGTCATCCCCGGGGAATATGCCGAAGGCCCCGTCCAGGACCCCGTGAGGGGCCCGGACGGGGCCTTCGTACGCTCTGCCGACCGCGCCGGCGGTCCGGCCGTCGGCGCGGGCCTTCAGCCGGGCCGCCGGCCGGGCCGTCAGTCCATCGGGCGCTTGGGGCGCCAGACGACCAGGGCACTGCCCGGCTGCGGCGGCTGGTACGGGACCAGGTCGCGGCGGTACGAGGCGTGCACCGCGGCCTCGCGGGCCTGGAGCGCGGCGGCCGCCCCGTCCACGGCGGCGGACAGTTCGGCGACGCGCTGCTGGAGCGCGGCCACCTGGTTCTCCAGTTCGATGATCCGCTTGATGCCCGCCAGGTTGATGCCCTCGTCCTGGGACAGCTGCTGCACCGTGCGCAGCAGCTCGATGTCCCGGGCCGAGTAGCGCCGGCCGCGCCCGGCCGTGCGGTCCGGGGAGACCAGGCCGAGGCGGTCGTACTGGCGGAGGGTCTGCGGATGGAGTCCCGAGAGCTGGGCGGCCACCGAGATCACGTAGACCGGGGTCTCGTCGGTCAACTGGTAAGCCCCGTCACCGAAGCGGGACTGTCGTCGGCGGCCTTCCATGTCAAGCTCCCTTCGCGGACTCGAACAGCAGGGCGCGCGGGTCCTCGTCCCCGGTGGCGTCCCGGTACATCTCCAGGGCCTCGCGGGCCTTGTCGGACAGTTCCGCCGGTACCGCGACCTCCACCGTGACCAGCAGGTCGCCCCGGGTGCCGTCCTTGCGGACCGCGCCCTTGCCGCGGGCCCGCATCGTACGGCCCGTCGGGGTGCCCGGGGGCAGCTTCAGCGTCACCGCCGGGCCGCCCAGGGTGGGGACCTTGATGTCGGCGCCCAGGGCCGCCTCGGCGATCGTGACGGGCACGGTCACCGTGAGGTTGTCGCCCTTGCGGCCGAACACCGGGTGCGTCCCGACGTGCACGACGACGTAGAGGTCGCCCGCCGGGCCGCCGCGCTCGCCCGGGGCGCCCTTGCCGCGCAGCCGGATCCGCTGGCCGTCGGAGACGCCCGCCGGGATCCGGACCTGCATGGTCCGGGAGGACTTGGCGCGACCGCTGCCCTTGCAGACCTCGCAGGGGTTCTCCGCGATCAGGCCGCGGCCCTTGCAGTCCGCGCAGGGGTCGGTCAGCGAGAAGCCGCCGCCGCTGCCCCGGGAGACCTGTCCGGTGCCGACGCAGGTCGGGCACACGCGGGGCGTGCCGTTCTTGTCGCCGGTGCCCGAACAGGCCTTGCAGGGGGCCTGCGAGGACATCCGCAGCGGGACGGTCGCCCCGTCCACGGCCTCGGTGAAGGAGAGCGTGACCTCGGACTCGATGTCCTGGCCTCGGCGCGGCTGGGTGCGGGTGCCCGCACCGGCGCCGGCGCCTCGGTTGAACAGGCCGCCGAAGACGTCGCCGAGACCGCCGCCGAAGCCGCCCTGGCCGGCGCCCTGGGCGCCCCCGAAGAGGTCGCCCAGGTCGAAGTTGAACGAGCCGCCCCCGCCCGGACCGGGGCGGAAGCCCCCGTTGCCGAACAGGGCGCGCGCCTCGTCGTACTCCTTGCGCTTCTTGGCGTCGCCGAGGACGTCGTTCGCCTCGGAGATCTCCTTGAAGCGCGCCTCGGCCGAGGCGTCGCCCTTGTTGGCGTCCGGGTGGAACTCGCGGGCGAGCTTCCGGTACGCCTTCTTGATCTCGGCCTCGGTGGCGTCCTTCGGGACACCGAGGACCTTGTAGTAGTCCTTCTCGACGAAGTCCTTCGTGCTCATCCCCGGTGACCCTCCTCTCGGATACCTACATGGTGTGCGTCAGCCCTTGTCGGGGGCATCCGTGTCCTTGTCGGACGGCGTGTCGCCGTCGGCGGACTCGGACTTCGCGGCGGGGGCCGCGCCCGGCTGGGGCTCGGCCACCGCGACCCGCGCGGGGCGGATCGTACGCTCGCCGATCCGGTACCCCGGCTGCAGGATCGCCACGCAGGTCGTCTCGGTGACGTCCGGCGCGTACGAGTGCATCAGGGCCTCGTGGATCGTCGGGTCGAAGGGCTCGCCCTCCTTGCCGAACTGCTGCAGCCCCATCTTGGCGGCGGCCGTCTCCAGCGACTCGGCCACCGACTTGAAGCCGCCGACCACCTCGCCGTGCTCCCGGGCCCGGCCGATGTCGTCCAGGGTCGGGAGGAGCTCCGACAGCAGGTTCGCGACCGCGATCTCCTTGACGGCGACCCGGTCCCGCTCCACGCGGCGGCGGTAGTTCTGGTACTCGGCCTGGAGCCGCTGGAGGTCCGCGGTGCGCTCGCCGAGCGCGGTACGGGCCTGGTCGAGCTGCGCCAGAAGCGCTACGTCCTGAGCTGCGTCCCCGGCCGGGGCCGCCTCCTTCTCCTTGGAGGAGTCGGCGGCCTTCGGCTCGGCGTCGTCCGCGCCGGTGGGGACTTCGGGCTTCTCGTCGAAGCCCGGGGTCTCCTCCGACATCAGACCTGGCCGCCCTTCGGCTTGTCCTCGTCGACGATCTCGGCGTCGACGACGTCGTCGTCGGCCTTGGCCTGGCCCGCGTCACCGGCGCCGCCGGCGGCCTGGGCGGCCTGCGCGTCGGCGTAGATGGCCTGGCCGAGCTTCTGGCTGACCGCGGCGAGCTTCTCCGTGGCGGTGCGGATCTCGGCGGTGTCCTCGCCCTTGAGCTTGTCCTTCAGCTCGGTGACGGCCGTCTCCACCTCGGTCTTGACCTCGGCCGGGACCTTCTCCGCGTTGTCCGCGAGGAACTTCTCCGTCTGGTAGACGAGCTGCTCGCCCTGGTTGCGGGACTCGGCGGCCTCCTTGCGGCGCAGGTCCTCGTCCGCGTACTGCTCCGCCTCCTGGCGCATGCGGTCGACCTCGTCCTTGCCGAGCGAGGAGCCGCCGGTGACGGTCATCTTCTGCTCCTTGCCCGTGCCGAGGTCCTTCGCGGTCACGTGCATGATGCCGTTGGCGTCGATGTCGAAGGA
>NZ_JBEPFL010000046.1:0-53534 GCF_040301925.1 Streptomyces sp. NPDC000075 | reverse complement strand
AGAAGCGAAAGTGACGGTACCTGCAGAAGAAGCGCCGGCTAACTACGTGCCAGCAGCCGCGGTAATACGTAGGGCGCAAGCGTTGTCCGGTGGGCGCGGTGGACGGGCGCCCTGCGCGGGCGCCCAGCGTGCGTACGCCGGGTGAAAGGCACCCCGTGCAACTGCCCGGGGCACGCGCCGGTCGGAAAATCGGCCCTCCGGGCTTCCGGACAGTCGAAATCCGGCCACGCGGAAGGCCGTTGCGGACCGTGGGACCCGAAAATCGCTCGGAAAACTTCTGCTATTCGGCCAACCACGGGACGTCGCCCGTTCTACGCTGATGCGTGACGCCGGTGGGGGCCGGTGTTGATTCAGGGGTCGAGACACGCCGGGTACGGCGTCCGGTCCCGGGTAGGTGCACAGATGTCGCGGCGGCGGCCGCGGCGGCCTGTGGGCCACCCGGTCCCGGCGCCGTACCCGTAGTCGTCCGTTCCCCGACCCTTGGGGGTTTTGTGGTTCGTATCCGGGTCCTGGTGGTCGACGACCACCGCATCTTCGCCGAATCTCTCGCAGCCGCGCTCGCGGCCGAGCCGGACGTGGACGTGTCCGCGGCCGGCAGCGGTCCAGCGGCCCAGCGCTGCCTCGAACGCGCGGCGGCGGAAGGCCGCCGCTTCGACGTGCTGCTCGTCGACGCCGACCTCGGCGCAGCCGGCCCGCCGGGCGCGCCGCCCGTACCGCCGCCGCCCGGCGCCGCCGCCGGTACGGGCGGTGCCCTGCCCGTACCGGGCCAGCGCGCGCACGGCGTCCCGTCCCCGCCGCCGGCGGACGGCATCGCACTGGTCGCCGGGGTGCGCACCGCCCACCCGGGCGTGCGCACCGTCGTCCTCGCCGAGCGGGACGACCCCCGCCGGGCCGCCCTCGCCCTCCAGGCCGGGGCCTCGGGGTGGGTGGCGAAGGACTGCTCGCTGTCGAGGCTGCTCTCCGTGATCCGGGGGGTGCTGCGCGAGGAGACCCATCTGGCACCCGCGCTGCTGACCGGCGTGCTGCGGGAGCTGACGGCCGCCCGCAAGCACCGCACCGACAGCGAACGGCTCGTGGAGTCCCTCACCCCGCGCGAGCACGAGGTACTGCGCTGCATGGTGGCGGGGCTGGGCCGCAAGGACGTGGCGGCGCGGCTGTTCCTGTCCCCGCACACCGTCCGCACCCATATGCAGAACGTGCTGGGCAAGCTCGGGGTGCACTCCACCCTGGCGGCCGTGGCCCTGGCCCGGCGGGCCGGCGTGCGGCCGGCGGAGCTATCCGGGGATGTTGTCGAACGGAGCGGTCAACTGGCGTAGCAGGCCCGCCAGGTCGACGCGCTCGGCCGCGGAGAGCTGGGCCAGGATCGCCCGTTCCTGGGCCAGCAGCCCCGCCAGGGACTGGTCGGCGCGGTCGCGCCCCTCGGGGGTCAGCCGTACCAGTACCCCGCGCCGGTCGCTGGGGTCCGGGAGCCGTTCGACGAGGCCCTTCTTGGCCAGCCGGTCGATGCGGTTGGTCATGGTGCCGGAGGTGACGAGGGTCTGCGTCAGCAACTGCCCGGGGGAGAGCTGGTACGGGGCTCCGGCGCGCCGCAGCGAGGTCAGGACGTCGAACTCCCACGGTTCGAGGCCGTGCTCGGAGAAGGCCAGCCTGCGTGCGCGGTCGAGATGGCGTGCGAGCCGGCTCACGCGGCTGAGCACTTCGAGCGGTTCCACGTCGAGGTCAGGGCGCTCTCGCCGCCATGCCGCGACCAGTCGGTCGACCTCGTCCTCCATGCGGATCAGTGTACGGGGTCTGTCGACATGAAGTCTCTTCAAATCGAGAATCTTGACATCGAGATATATTCTGGCCGAGCATGGGGCATGGAGGGGGCCGGAACAGCTTCCGCTTCCGACCGCCCCACCAGTAGGGAGGCTCGAACATGCATTCCGATATCGCGCGGGCCGTGCGCCCCCACTCCATGGACGGCTCCAGCCCGTCCGCACCCGTCTGGGACCCCCACCAGTACCTGCGCCACGCCGGACACCGGACCCGGCCCTTCCTCGACCTGCTGACCCGCATATCCGAGCTCCCCACCCGACCCGCGCGCATCGCCGACCTCGGCTGCGGCCCCGGCAACGTCACCGCCCTCCTCGCCGACCGCTGGCCCGAGGCCCACATCACCGGCTTCGACCTCTCCCCCGAGATGCTCCGCCTCGCCGACGCCGAACACGCCGGACCCACCCCCGGCGGCGGCCACCTCGACTTCCGCCACGGCGACATCGCCGAGTGGATGCCCGAGGAGACCTACGACCTGATCGTCTCCAACGCCGCCCTCCAGTGGGTGCCCAGCCACCCCGGCTCCTTCGCCTCCTGGATCAACGGCCTGCGGCCCGGCGGAACCTTCGCCTTCCAGATCCCCGGCAACTTCACCGCCCCCAGCCACCGGCTCCTCGCCGAACTCTGCGACACCCCGCGCTGGCGCGAACGCCTCGGCGGACACGGCGCCCGCTACATCCACATCCTCGAACCCGCCGAATACCTCGCCCGGTTCACCGAACTCGGCTGCGCCGTCGACGTCTGGGAGACCACCTACTACCAGATGCTCCAGGGCCCCGACCCCGTCCTCGACTGGGTCAAGGGCACCGCCCTGCGCCCCGTCCTCACCGTCCTCGGCGACGACCGCGACTCCGCCGACCGGTTCCTCGCCGAATACCGCGAGGCACTGCGCCTCGCCTACCCCGGCGGACCGAGGGGCACCGTCTTCCCCTTCCGCCGCATCTTCGCCATCGCCCGCAAGGAGGCATGACCGTGCTGACCGCCGTCGACCACGTCCAGCTCGCCGCACCCCCCGGCTCCGAGGACAAGCTCCGCGCCTACTACCAAGGCGTCCTGGGCATGACCGAGATCTCCAAACCCCCCGTCCTCGCCGCGCGCGGGGGCTGCTGGTTCGCCGCGGGCGCGGTACAGCTGCACCTGGGAGTGGAAGAGGACTTCAGGCCCGCCCGCAAGGCCCACCCCGGACTGCGGGTGACCGGCATCGAGGAGTACGCCGGCAGACTCCGCGACCGCGGAGCGGACGTCGTCTGGGACGACAACCTGCCGGGCCACCGGCGCTTCTACTCGCACGACCCCGTCGGCAACCGGCTGGAGTTCCTCGAACCCCTCACCGGACACTGAGCACCACCCCCGCCTGACCCGGCGGACCCCCACGCACGGCGGCGCCCCGCCACCGGAAACCCGGTGACGGGGCGCCGCCACACCCCGCGAGGGACCTCAGCTCTTGCGGTGGCCCACCAGCCGCGGCCGCGCCTCCAGGTGCTCCAGCCCGTGCCAGGCCAGGTTCACCAGATGCGCCGCCACCTCCGCCTTCTTCGGCCGCCGCGTCTCCAGCCACCACTGACCCGTCAGCGCCACCATCCCCACCAGCGCCTGCGCGTACAGCGGCGCCAGCTTCGGATCGAACCCCCGCGCCTTGAACTCCAGACCCAGGATGTCCTCCACCTGCGTGGCGATGTCACTGATCAGCGACGCGAACGTGCCCGTCGACTGCGCCACCGGAGAATCCCGCACCAGGATCCGGAACCCGTCCGTATAGCTCTCGATGTAATCCAGCAGCGCGAACGCCGCCTGCTCCAGCAGCTCCCGCGGATGCCCGGCCGTCAGCGCGCCCGTCACCCCGTCCAGCAACTGGCGCATCTCACGGTCCACCACCACCGCGTACAAGCCCTCCTTGCCGCCGAAGTGCTCGTACACCACCGGCTTGGACACCCCGGCCTTGGCCGCGATCTCCTCCACCGACGTGCCCTCGAACCCCTTCTCGGCGAACAGGGTGCGGCCGATGTCGAGCAGTTGCTGGCGCCGCTCGGCGCCCGTCATCCGGACCCGGCGGCCTCGCCTGGGCTTGTCGCTGCTGGTACTGCTGCCGTCGATCGCCACGTCCCCCATCATGCCGCGTTCGGCGTCCCGTCCTTGCGCCGGGCGTCGATCCTCGCCCCCGACGGCCACCGCACGTCCGACGCCCACCCCGCCAGCTCGAACCAGCGGATCAGCCGCGCACTCGAATCCACCTGACCGCGCAGCACACCGTGACGCGCCGACGTCGGATCCGCGTGGTGCAGGTTGTGCCAGGACTCCCCGCACGACAGCACCGCCAGCCACCACACGTTCCCGCTGCGGTCCCGCGACCGGAACGGCCGCTTGCCCACCGCGTGACAGATCGAATTGATCGACCACGTCACGTGGTGCAGCAGCGCCACCCGCACCAGCGAACCCCAGAAGAACGCCGTGAACGCCCCCCACCACGACATCGTCACCAGGCCCCCCACCAGCGGCGGGATCGCCAGCGACACCACCGTCCAGTAGATGAAGTCACGGCTGATCCGCCGGATCGCCGGATCCTTGACCAGGTCCGGCGCGTACTTCTGCTGGTCCGTCTGCTCCTCGTCGAACAGCCAGCCGATGTGCGCCCACCACAGGCCCTTCATCAACGCCGGCACCGTCTCCCCGAACCGCCACGGCGAATGCGGGTCACCCTCGTGATCCGAGAACTTGTGGTGCTTGCGGTGGTCCGCCACCCAGCGCACCAGCGGCCCCTCCACCGCCAGCGAACCCATCACCGCGAGCACGATCCGCAGCGGCCGCTTCGCCTTGAAGGAACCGTGCGTGAAATACCGGTGGAAGCCGATGGTGATCCCGTGGCACGCCACGAAATACATGAACACCATCAGACCCAGATCCAGCCAGCTCACCCCCCAGCCCCACGCCAGCGGCACCGCCGCCAGCAACGCCAGGAACGGCACCGTGATGAACAGCAGCAGCGCCACCTGCTCCACGGAGCGCTTCTGCTCACCGCCACGCGTCGCGGACGGCACTGGAGTACCGGAAGACGCCGCGCCGGCGTCCTCCATCAGATCGGGACTGAGGGTCATCGGAGATCCCCTGGGGGGTGAGAAGCCGGCAGGTGCCACGGCCACGGCCCCAGACCTACGGACCCGTAACCTACGGCAACGTAAGTATGGCAAACCCGCCCCGCCCGGCAAGAGGAGCGCGCCCGCACCACACCCCCGACCCGCCCCCACGGCCCCCGCACCACGCCGCCCCGCCGGAACACGGGCCCACTCTGCCGAGGCACAGGGACCCGCCGCCTATCCTGGTGTCGTCGGACAGCGCGGTCCGCACGGGCAGCCCGGGCTGCGCACCACCATCGGCACCGCCGGACGCGCACCCAGGGAGCCCACAGCCCAGTAGCGCTCGAACACTGCAAGGAGCCGCACCTGTGAGCAGTGCTGACCAGGCCCCCCAGGCCCCCGTCACCCAGCCCGCCGACCCGTCCGACCGCACGCGCGCCGCGCAGAGCGCCAACGCGGAACTGCGCGCCGACATCCGCCGCCTCGGCGACCTCCTCGGCGAAACCCTCGTACGCCAGGAGGGCCAGGACCTCCTCGACCTCGTCGAACGCGTCCGCGCACTGACCCGCACCGACGGCGAAGCCGCCGCCGCCCTGCTCGGCGACACCGACCTGGAGACCGCCGCCAAGCTCGTACGCGCCTTCTCCACCTACTTCCACCTCGCCAACATCACCGAGCAGGTCCACCGCGGCAAGGAACTGCGCGCCCACCGCGCCGCCGAAGGCGGGCTCCTCGCCCGCACCGCCGACATGCTCAAGGACGCCGACCCCGAACACCTGCGCGAGACGGTCAAGAACCTCAACGTCCGCCCCGTCTTCACCGCACACCCCACCGAGGCCGCCCGCCGCAGCGTCCTCAACAAGCTCCGCCGCATCGCGGCCCTCCTCGAAGAGCCCGTCACCGGAGCCGGCGACCGCCGCCGCCACGACCTGCGCCTCGCCGAGAACATCGACCTCGTCTGGCAGACCGACGAACTGCGCGTCGTCCGCCCCGAACCCACCGACGAGGCCCGCAACGCCATCTACTACCTCGACGAACTCCACGCCGACGCCGTCGGCGACGTCCTCGAGGACCTCGCCGCCGAACTCCAGCGCGTCGGCGTCGAACTCCCCGCCGGCACCCGCCCCCTCACCTTCGGCACCTGGATCGGCGGCGACCGCGACGGCAACCCCAACGTCACCCCCGACGTCACCCGCGACGTCCTGATCCTCCAGCACGAACACGGCATCACCGACGCCCTCGAACTCATCGACTTCCTGCGCGGACTGCTCTCCAACTCCATCCGCTACACCGGCGCCACCGAGGAACTCCTCACCTCACTCCAGGCCGACCTCGAACGCCTCCCCGAGATCAGCCCCCGCTACAAGCGCCTCAACGCCGAAGAGCCCTACCGGCTCAAGGCCACCTGCATCCGCCAGAAGCTCCTCAACACCCGCGAACGCCTCGCCAAGGGCACCCCCCACGAGGAAGGCCGCGACTACCTCGGCACCGCCGAGCTCCTCACCGACCTCACCCTCATCCAGACCTCCCTGCGCGAACACCGCGGCGCCCTCTTCGCCGACGGCCGCATGGACCGCACCATCCGCACCCTCGCCGCCTTCGGCCTCCAGCTCGCCACCATGGACGTCCGCGAACACGCCGACGCCCACCACCACGCCCTCGGCCAGCTCTTCGACCGCCTCGGCGAGGAATCCTGGCGCTACGCCGACATGCCCCGCGACTACCGGCAGAAGCTCCTCGCCAAGGAACTCCGCTCCCGCCGCCCCCTCGCACCCACCCCCGCACCCCTCGACCCGGCCGGCCAGAAGACCCTCGGCGTCTTCTCCGCCATCAAGGACGCCTTCGAGAAGTTCGGCCCCGAGGTCATCGAGTCCTACATCATCTCCATGTGCCAGGGCGCCGACGACGTCTTCGCCGCCGCCGTCCTCGCCCGCGAAGCCGGCCTCCTCGACCTCCACGCCGGCTGGGCCAAGATCGGCATCGTCCCCCTCCTGGAGACCACCGACGAGCTCCGCGCCGCCGACGTCATCCTCGACGAGATGCTCGCCGACCCCTCCTACCGACGCCTCGTCTCCCTGCGCGGCGACGTCCAGGAGGTCATGCTCGGCTACTCCGACTCCAGCAAGTTCGGCGGCATCACCACCAGCCAGTGGGAGATCCACCGCGCCCAGCGCCGCCTGCGCGACGTCGCCCACCGCCACGGCGTACGCCTGCGCCTCTTCCACGGCCGCGGCGGCACCGTCGGCCGCGGCGGCGGCCCCTCCCACGACGCCATCCTCGCCCAGCCCTGGGGCACCCTCGAAGGCGAGATCAAGGTCACCGAACAGGGCGAGGTCATCTCCGACAAGTACCTCGTCCCCTCCCTGGCCCGCGAGAACCTGGAGCTGACCGTCGCGGCCACCCTCCAGGCCTCCGCCCTGCACACCGCGCCCCGCCAGTCCCCCGACGCCCTCACCCGCTGGGACGCGGCCATGGACATCGTCTCCGACGCCGCCCACGCCGCCTACCGCGAACTCGTCGAAGACCCCGACCTGCCCGCCTACTTCTTCGCCGCCACCCCCGTCGACCAGCTCGCCGACCTCCACCTCGGCTCCCGCCCCTCCCGCCGCCCCGACTCCGGCGCCGGCCTCGACGGACTGCGCGCCATCCCCTGGGTCTTCGGCTGGACCCAGTCCCGCCAGATCGTCCCCGGCTGGTACGGCGTCGGCTCCGGCCTCAAGGCCCTGCGCGAATCCGGCCAGGACGACGCACTCGGCGAGATGGGCCAGAAGTGGCACTTCTTCCGCAACTTCCTCTCCAACGTCGAGATGACCCTCGCCAAGACCGACCTGCGCATCGCCCGCCACTACGTCGACACCCTCGTCCCCGAACACCTCAAGCACGTCTTCACCCGCATCGAGGCCGAACACGAACTGACCGTCCGCGAAGTCCTGCGCATCACCGGCGGCGAGAAGCTCCTCGACTCCCAGCCCGTCCTCCAGCAGACCTTCGCCGTCCGCGACGCCTACCTGGACCCCATCTCCTACCTCCAGGTCTCCCTCCTCGCCCGCCAGCGCGCCGCCGCCGCCCGCGGCGAAACCCCCGACCCCCTGCTCGCCCGCGCCCTCCTGCTCACCGTCAACGGCGTCGCCGCCGGCCTGCGCAACACCGGCTGACCCGGCCCCGTACACGAGGAAGCCCCCGCCGAAAACCGGCGGGGGCTTCCTCATGCACCCGTGCGATCAGGAGTTGTACGCCGACTGCGCCCGCTCCAGACCCTCCTGGACCAGACACTCCACCGCGTCCGCCGACCGGTCCACGAACCAGTCCAGCTCCTTGCGCTCCGTCGAGGAGAAGTCCTTCAGCACGAAATCCGCCACCTGCATCCGCCCCGGCGGCCGGCCGATCCCGCACCGCACCCGGTGGTAGTCCGCACCCATCGCCTTCGTCATCGACTTCAGCCCGTTGTGGCCGTTGTCCCCACCACCCAGCTTCAGCCGCAGCGTCGCGTAATCGATGTCCAGCTCGTCATGGACCGCCACCACCCGCTCCAGCGGCACCTTGTAGAAATCACGCAACGCCGTCACCGGACCGCCCGACAGGTTCATGAACGACATCGGCTTCGCGATCACCACCCGCCGGTTCGCCGGCCCCGGAGCACCCATCCGGCCCTCCAGCACCTGCGCCCGCGCCTTGTGCGCCTTGAACTTCCCGCCGATCCGCTCGGCCAGCAGATCGGCCACCATGAAGCCGATGTTGTGCCGGTTCCCGGCGTACTCCGCCCCGGGATTCCCGAGACCGACGATCAGCCAGGGTGCCGCGTCGTCCGACATCAAAAGCTCCTTACGGCAATGCCTTGCCACGCCATGAACGAAAACGACCGCCGTCCCGCTCCAGTGGAGCCGGACGGCGGTCGGTCAGCAACTGCTGAGGAGGAAGGGCGAGGCTCAGGCCTCGGTGCCCTCGGCCTCGGCGGCCGGCTCCTCGGCCTGCGGGGCGACGACCTGCAGGACGGCGGTCTCACCGTCGACGGCCAGCGAGGTGCCGGCCGGCAGGACCAGGTCGGAGGCGTGCACCGTGGCACCGGCCTCCAGGCCCGCGATCGAGACGGTGATCTCGGTCGGGATGTGGGTGGCCTCGGCCTCGACGGAAACGGTGGCCAGGAGGGTCTCCAGCAGGTTGCCACCGGGGGCCAGGTCGCCCTCGGTCACGACCGGAACCTCGACCGTGACCTTCTCGCCCTTCTGGACGATCAGGAAGTCGACGTGCAGGATGTTGCGCTTCAGCGGGTGACGCTGAACGGCCTTCGGGATGACCAGCTCGGTGCCGTCGCCCTCGATGTCCAGGGACAGCAGCGCGTTCGGGGTCTTCAGGGCCATCATCAGCGCGTGGGCCTCGACGCCGACGTGCTTCGGGGTGGTGCCGTGACCGTAGATGACACCCGGGGTCAGGGCGTCACGACGGGACTGGCGGGCAGAGCCCTTGCCGAAGGTGTCGCGGAGCTTCGCGGAAAGCTTGATCTCGGACATGTTCACTCCTCGTGGGGTGACGAAACGGACAGAAGTCACCCGGCCGAAACGGCCTGCTACGAAGAGCGCGTCGATAACGGAGCACCCGTACCGGAAAACAGGTACGGCCTCCCTCGCCGAGCAACTCATCGAGTGTACCCGGCGGGGAGACCGTACCCAAAAGGATCTAGCGCAGGCCCCTCAGGCCCTTACTGCTGCTCCTCGAACAGGCTCGTCACCGAACCGTCCTCGAACACCTCGCGCACCGCACGGGCGATCATCGGCGCGATCGACAGGACCGTGATCTTGTCGAGCTCCAGGTCGGACGGGTCGGGCAGCGTGTTCGTGAAGACGAACTCGCTGACCTTCGAGTTCTTCAGACGGTCGGCCGCCGGACCCGACAGGATGCCGTGCGTCGCCGTCACGATGACGTCCTCCGCACCGTGCGCGAACAGCGCGTCGGCCGCGGCGCAGATCGTGCCACCCGTGTCGATCATGTCGTCCACCAGGACACAGACCCGGCCCTTGACCTCACCCACGACCTCGTGGACCGTCACCTGGTTGGCGACGTCCTTGTCACGGCGCTTGTGCACGATCGCCAGCGGCGCGTCCAGACGGTCACACCAGCGGTCCGCCACCCGCACACGGCCGGCGTCCGGGGACACCACCGTCAGCTTGCTGCGGTCCACCTTGGCACCCACGTAGTCCGCCAGCACGTTCAGCGCCGACAGGTGGTCCACCGGACCGTCGAAGAAGCCCTGGATCTGGTCCGTGTGCAGGTCGACCGTCAGGATCCGGTCCGCACCCGAGGTCTTCAGCAGGTCCGCCACCAGACGCGCCGAGATCGGCTCACGGCCCTTGTGCTTCTTGTCCTGACGGGCATACCCGTACGACGGGATGATCACCGTGATGGAACGAGCCGACGCGCGCTTCAGCGCGTCGATCATGATGAGCTGCTCCATGATCCACTTGTTGATCGGAGCCGTGTGGCTCTGGATCAGGAAGCAGTCCGCGCCACGCGCCGACTCCTGGAAGCGGACGTAGATCTCACCGTTCGCGAAGTCGAAAGCCTTGGTCGGCACCAGGCTGACCCCCAGCTGGTGCGCCACCTCCTCGGCCAGCTCGGGGTGGGCGCGGCCGGAGAAGAGCATCAGCTTCTTCTCGCCGGTCGTCTTGATCCCGGTCACAGCACTGTCTCCTCAGACGTGTGAAAAGCTGCTCGCCCCCGTGTACGTCCGTCCCGCACACGGTGAGCCAGCCGAATTGCGTGCACCTATCACGGTACGCCGTCCCGGGCGTACTCGTTTCCGGTCAGTTCACCTCAGCGGTGGCCGGAGTCCTTCTCGGACGAGGACTGCGCGGCCGTCGCGGCCGCGCTGCCGGGCCGCTTGCGCGCCACCCAGCCCTCGATATTCCGCTGCTGGCCGCGTGCCACGGCCAGCGCGCCCGCCGGAACGTCCTTCGTGATCACCGATCCGGCGGCCGTGTAGGCCCCGTCCCCGATCGTGACCGGTGCCACAAACATGTTGTCCGAACCCGTCTTGCAATGTGAGCCGACGGTCGTGTGGTGCTTGTGCTCACCGTCGTAGTTCACGAAGACGCTGGCCGCGCCGATGTTCGTGTACTCGCCGATGGTCGCGTCACCGACGTAGGAGAGGTGCGGGACCTTCGTGCCCTCGCCGATCGTCGCGTTCTTCATCTCGACGTACGTGCCGGCCTTCGCCTTCGCGCCCAGGTCCGTCCCCGGACGCAGGTACGCGAACGGGCCGACGGTCGCGTGGTCGCCGATCACGGCGCCGTCCGCCACGGTGTTGTCCACCCGGGCGCCCGCACCCACGCGGGTGTCCTTCAGCCGGGTGTTCGGGCCGACCTCGGCCCCCTCGCCGATGTGCGTGGAGCCCAGCAGCTGGGTGCCGGGGTGGATCAGCGCGTCCTGCCCGAAGGTGACGGTGACGTCGACGAAGGTCCCGGCCGGGTCCACGACGGTGACGCCCGCGAGCATCGCCTGCTCCAGCAGGCGCGCGTTCAGCAGGGCGCGGGCCTCGGCGAGCTGCACGCGGTTGTTGATCCCGAGGATCTGCCGGTGATCGGCGCCGACCGCCGCGCCGACGCGGTGACCCGCCTCGCGCAGGATCCCGAGCACGTCGGTGAGGTACTCCTCGCCCTGGCTGTTGTCGGTGCGGACCTTGCCGAGGGCGTCGGCGAGGAGGGCGCCGTCGAAGGCGAAGACCCCGGAGTTGATCTCGCGGATCGCGCGCTGGCCCTCGGTGGCGTCCTTGTGCTCGACGATCGCGGTGACGGCGCCGGTCGAGGGGTCGCGGACGATGCGGCCGTAGCCGGTGGAGTCGGGGACCTCGGCGGTCAGGACGGTGACGGCGTTGCCGTCGGCCGCGTGGGTGGCCGCGAGGGCGCGCAGGGTCTCCCCGGTGAGGAGGGGGGTGTCGCCGCAGACGACGATGACGGTCCCCTCGACGGTGCCGCCGAGTTCCTCGAGGGCCATCCGGACGGCGTGGCCGGTGCCGTTCTGCTCGTACTGGACGGCGGTGCGGACGCCGGCGTCGATGCCGGTGAGGTGCGCGGTCACCTGCTCGCGGGCGTGGCCCACGACGACGACGAGGTGGGTCGGGTCGAGCTCGCGGGAGGCGGCGACCACGTGACCGACGAGCGAGCGCCCGCAGATCTCGTGCAGGACCTTGGGGGTCGCGGACTTCATGCGGGTGCCCTCACCCGCTGCGAGTACGACGACGGCTGCCGGGCGGGTTGCGCTCACGGGTGTGCCCTTCGGCTTCGGGGGTGGACCCGTGAAGGATAGCGGGGGGTCACGGGTCGGAAACGAGGCCGGGTCCCGACCTTGAGGTCAGGACCCGAACTTGTGAGGCTCCCCCGCCAGGATTCGAACCCGGACCTAATGGCACCAAAAGCCATTGTGCTGCCAATTACACTACAGGGGACCATTTCGACTAAATCGGACACTGAGTCTTAGTGATCGAGTCGATGCCCCCTACTATGCCGCACCAGGCGCCTTCGATGCGACGGTGAAGTTCCGCGCCCCGCAAGACGCTCACCGTGAGGCATCCGCGGTAGCCGGTACCGGTGTTCTTGCGGTTGGTTCTGGGGTTGTGGCGCTTGACGGCGGTCTTGTAGAAGTGTGCGGCGCCGAGTCCGACGATTCCTTGCCAGTAATCCTCGGCTGCCGTGATGTCGGCGGTTTCGTGGATCTGGAGGGTGAAGCGGAGCCGCTCGTTCTCCACGCTCATGAGGCGTAGCCAGGCAAGGAATGTTCTGATCATGTTCGGGTCGCTGTTCACGAATTTGATCTGGGGATGCGGCTTGGCCTTCGCCCCCTCCGCCCAGTAGAGGGCGACGCCCAGCAGGAACAGCTCTCTCTCGCTGAGGGTGCCGATCTCGGTCGCCGCCGCCTGGCGCGTGGCTTCGTGTTCGACGAGGCGACGCTCGTGGGCCTCTCGCCTGCCGGCCTGTGCCTGGGTCATGTCGGTGGTGACGCGGCGTGTATGGCGCTCCGGCTTGGGGAGGTCCCGGACCCACAGGGAGATGGAGCTCTTCGAGCAGCCGAGCTCGACCTGGATCTGGTCGTACGTCATGCCCTGGAGGCGCAGCTCGCGGGCGCGGTCGCGGAGGCCCTCGAAGTCGGCGTATTTGCTCATGCCCCCAGGTTCGTCCGGAATGTGGGATTCAGGTCTCGGATTCCGGATGGTTCAGTCGTATGTGCGATTACCCCGCGTTTGCTGGATTTTCGGTCCGTGACGTGCTGCGGCCGCTGCGTACGCTGGTCGGTATGACCTTTACGGGGGATGAGCGGGACGGGGCCGGGCGGGACGGGCCCTGGTGGTGGGAGCGGCGGCGGGGGGCCGTGCTCGATGTGGGGCTGGGGGTGGCGTCGGCGGCGGAGTGTGCCCTGGAGGGGATTCCGTTCGCGCACGAGGCCGGGCTGCCCGTGGTGCTCGGGGTGGTGTTCGGGGTCGTGGTGGGGGCCGTGCTGGTGCTGCGGCGGCGGTGGCCGATCGCCGTGGTGCTGGTGGGGATCGCCGTCACGCCGGCGGCGGTGGGGTTCCTGCTCGGGGTGGTGGGGCTGTACACGCTGGCGGCCTGTGAGGTGCCCCGGCGGATCACGGCCACGCTGGCCTCGATGTCGCTGGTGGGGACGTTCGTCGTCACGTATCTGCGGACGCGGGGGGACGTGGACGGGGAGGGCGCGCTGGTCTTCGTGCTGTCCGCGTTCATGGCGGTGGCGCTGACGGTGCCGCCGGTGCTGCTGGGGCTGTACGTGGGGGCGCGGCGGCGGTTGATGGAGAGCCTGCAGGAGCGGGCGGATTCGCTGGAGCGGGAGCTGTCGTTGCTGGCCGACCGGGCGGAGGAGCGGGCGGAGTGGGCGCGTCAGGAGGAGCGGACGCGGATCGCGCGGGAGATGCACGACGTGGTGGCGCACCGGGTGTCGTTGATGGTGGTGCATGCGGCGGCGTTGCAGGCGGTGGCCGGGAAGGATCCGGAGAAGGCGGTGCGCAACGCGGCGCTGGTGGGTGACATGGGGCGGCAGGCGTTGACGGAGTTGCGGGAGATGCTGGGGGTTTTGCGGGCTCCGCAGAAGCCGGTGGCGGCGGTGGCTCCGGTGGCGGCCGTGGCGGTGGTGGGGGAGGAGGGGCCTTCGCTGGCGGAGCTGGAGGTGCTGGTGGGGCAGTCGCGGGCGGCGGGGATGAGTGTGGAGATGGTGGTGCAGGGGGAGCGGTGCGCGTATGCGGCGGAGGTGGAGCAGACGGCGTACCGGGTGGTGCAGGAGGCGTTGACGAACTGCCACAAGCACGCTCCGGGTGCGCGGGTGGTGGTCCGGCTGGCGCACCGGGAGGGGGAGGTGGCGATGCAGGTGGAGAACGGGCCGTGTGAGGGGGAGGCGCGGTCTGCGGATCTGCCCAGTGGGGGGAACGGGCTCGTCGGGATGCGGGAGCGGGTTCTGGGGCTGGGCGGGGTGTTCGTGTCGGGGCCTACGGACGGGGGCGGGTTCAAGGTGTCGGCGGTGTTGCCGTCGCGGTAGTCCCGCCCCCGGGTGGGTCGGGGGGTGGCGGTGGGGCTGGTGGGGCCTGCTGGGGGGCCTGGCGGGTCCGGCCCCCGGGGGTGGTTCAGGGTTCGGTGGTGAGGCGGGCGGGCTGGAGGCCGGTGAGGAGGAGGGTGAGGGCCTCGTCGAGGGTGGCGCCGAGGTACCAGTCGCCGGTGTGGTCGACGAGGTAGGTGCGGCCTTCGCGGTCGATGGCGAGGTGGGCGCCGCCGGCGGTGTCGGAGCCGAGGGGGCAGAGCTGGGTGGAGAGGGCGCGGCCGAGGTCGGCGAAGGTGCGGGCGAGGTGGAGGCCGGTGAGGGGGTCGAGGCGGACCGGGGTGGGGGCTATCTGGCGGCCGGGTCCGGGGGCGGTGACGGTGAGGCCGCCGAATTCGGCCCAGGCTTCGACGGCGGCCGGGAAGACGGTGTGGCGGTGGCCGGCGGGGGTGGTGTGGTCGCGGAGGGCGTCGGCCCAGTATTCGGCCTGTTTGATGTCCCAGCGGCCGGGTTCCCAGCCTGCGGTGCGCAGGGCGGCGTCGACGCCGACGGGGAAGCGGTTGGCGGAGGAGCGGCCGTAGGAGGCGGATGCGGCGGAGGCCGATGCGGCCGGGGAGGCCGGGGAGGCTGAGGAGGCGGTCATGGTGGCTACTCGGGCTGGGTGAGGTCGACGGGTCGTACGCCGAAGTGGTTGAGGAGCGCGTCGCAGGAGCGGCAGGGGGGTGCGTAGCTGCCGTGGAGGGGGTCGCCGTCTTCGCGGATGCGGCGGGCGGTGATTTTGGAGTGCTTCAGGGCGCGGCGGGCTTCGCTCGCGGTGAGGGGTTTGCGGGAGGCTCGTCTGCTGCGGGCGCCTTCGACGGTGGTGAGGTGGCGGGAGAGGAGTATCGCTTCGGGGCAGCGGCCGGTGAAGCGTTCCCGCTGGCCGCTGGTGAGGGTGTCGAGGAAGTCCTGGACGAGTGGGTGGAGTACGGGGGGCCGGTCGCCCTTGCCGGCGGTGCCGGTGAGGGTTTCGCCGCGTACGGAGAGGGCGGCGGCGACGGTGGGCAGGATGCCGTCGCGGCGGAAGCGGAGTACGGGCGGGGTGTGGGGTCCGGCCGCGGTGCTCCAGCGCAGGCGGGGGTCGCCGGCGGGGCCGGTGTCGGTGTTCTGCCCGCGGTCCGCGCGGGGTGCCGCATTGTGCGTGGTCGCTGTCTGCATGGTGCCTCTTCCCTCCCGTGGCGGCGGTGGTGGCCGCGGTCGCGCACGCCCCCGTGTCGCGGGGACAGCCTGTCAAATGTCCGCTGTCGCGTGGAAGCGGGGTCGAATATTCGTATCAATTCGGATGTTCCCGCCCCGTGTGCGCCTGCGGGGGCCGGGGGCGGGTGAGGGTCTTGCCGGAGCACATAGGCTGTGGTGAACCAGCCAGATCCAGCAGGGGGCCACCACCATGACGACAGGTCGGCTCGGGCAGCAGGCCGTGCCACCCAACGCCGCGTACTCGGGGCAGGTCGTGCATTTCCCGGACCCGGTCCGGGCCGCTCGGCATCCCCACGGTGTGCGGATGGACGGGGACGGTCATCCCGATTTCTCGCGGTACGCGCGGGCGGCCGTGGAGATCGCCGAGCCGCCGGAGGGTTTCGGCGCGGATGAGCTGCGGCTGACGGACTGCGTGTCGGCGAACGCGGCGATGCGTGCGGCGGGTCATCCGCTGTGGGACACGGTGGGGCCGGTGGCGACGCCGCACGGCTGGACCTGGCACCACGTCGCGGGTTCGCGGCGGATGGAGCTGGTTCCGGTCGAGGTGAAGGCGCTGTTGCGGCATCACGCGGGTCTGGCGACGGCTCCGGTGGACCACGAGAAGCGTGGCGGGCGGCCGCTCCAGGAGGCGCGTCCGGTGCACCTGGGGCTGCCGAAGTCGCTGGTGTCGGTGTCGGAGGCGCAGGTGCAGGGGGTCGAGGAGGATCTCGGCTACCGGCTTCCGGAGGCGTACCGCTCGTTCCTGAAGGCGGCGGGCGGGTGCGCGCCGGTGGGTGCGGGGCTGTTCGTGGAGCTGGGGATGCTGGTGGACCAGCCGTTCTTCACGGTGCGTGAGGAGGCGGCGGTCAACGACCTCGTCTACATCAACAAGTGTCTGCGGGACCATCTGACGAAGGACTACCTGTGTGTGGCCTTCGTGCAGGGCGGGCTGCTGGCGGTGAAGGTGCGGGGGGATCAGGTCGGTTCCGTCTGGTTCTCCCCGTACGACGACGCGCGCGACCGGGACGGCTGGTCGGTGCAGGAGCGTGTGGAGCGGCTGTTGCTGCCGTGCGGTGCCGATTTCGATGCCTTCCTGGAGCGGTTGGCGGGGAACCCGCCGGAGCTGGAGACGGTGGCCGGTCTGATGGTGGACGGCGGATTCGCGCGCTCGGTTGCAGTGTCGGGGTCGGTTCCGGTGGCTGACGCCGGCATGGGTGAGGGGTGAGCGCGTCGTGGTGACGTTCGCGCAGGCGCAGGAGCGCGCCGAGGAGTGGATCAACGGGGACGTGCCCGGGTACCAGCACCGTGAGGTGCGGGTGCGGGAGTTCGGGCTGGGCTTCGTGGTGTGGGCCGAGGACCGGGCCGGTGGTCCGGTGTCGGGTGGTGGCCGGCAGCGGCTGGTCATCGCTCGGGACAGCGGTGAGGTGACGCTGTGGCCGGGGCTGCCGGTGGGTGAGGTGATCCGGCGGTACGAGGAGGAGTACGGGGCGGCTGCGACGGCGGCGGCTTCGGAGGCTTCGGTTCCGCCGCCGCGGATCGACGCGGAGCAGACGTCGTTCATGCTGAGCCCGCCGGAGTGGTTGCAGGAGGCCGCGGACCGGGCGGGGATTCCGCCGGTGGTGGGGTCGGGGTCGGGTGGTTCCGGGTCCGGTTCCGGGTCCGGGTCCGGGGCTGGTTCTGCGTCCGGGGCCGGGGCTGGTTCCGGGTCCGGTTTCGCGGCCGGTGCCGTGTCAGGTTCCGGCTCGGGCTCCGGTTCGGGTTCGGGCTCCGGTTCGGGTTCGGGCTCCGGTTCGGGTTCCGCTGCCGGTGGTTCCGCCGGTGGGGCCGTCTCCGGCGGGGTTCCGTCCGGGTCCACGCCGTGGGCCGGGACGGATGTGAACCCGGGGGCCGACGACGGCTCCGTACCGCTGCCCGCGACGGTGTTCGCGCCGCCGCTGTCGGGCTCCGACTTCGACGACGCCCCGGCTTCCCCCGGGTCGGGCGCGGAGGCCAAGACCCAGCTGATGTCGGGTGGCAGCCAGCTGCCGAGGACCGCGATCGCTCCGGCGCTGGCGCTCCAGGCGGAGGCCGCGGGCGCAGCGGGGGCTCCGGGCGGGGCGCCGCAGGGCGCCGGACCGGTACCGCCGGTGCCTCCGGGGCCGGCAGGGCCGGTCGGGGGGCCCGGGGTTCCTGGTGCGCCGGGGATGCCCGGTGCGCCTGGTGCGCCTGGGGTTCCGGCTGCGCCCGGTGCGCCCGGTGCGCCCGGTGCGCCTGGTGGTCCCGGTGTGGCTGGGGGGCCGGGTGCTCCCGTGCCGCCTGCGCCCGTCGGGGCGCCTTCGGCTCCCGGCGCGCCCGGGGGTGCGGCCTACGCCGCGACGATGCTGGCCGCCCCCGGGACCGTTCCGGCACCGCCGGCACCGCCCGGTGCGCCGACGCCGCCTTCCGTACCCCCGGGCCCGCCCGGGGCTCCGGCCGCGCCCGGTTCCGGTTCGCTCGGCGGCGGGCTCGACTACGCCGCGACGATGCTGGCCGGTCCGGCCGTCGTGCAGCCGCCGCAGCCGCCCGGTCCGCCGGGTGCTCCCGGGGCTCCGGGTGCTCCCGGTGCGCCGGTGGGTCCGCCCACGCCTCCCGGTGCGCCCGCCGCGCCCGCGCCCCCCGCGCCGCCCGGTCCTCCCGGTGGTTCGCTCGGGGGTGGGCTGGACCATGCCGCGACGATGCTGGCGGGTCCGGCCGTCGTGCAGCCGCCGCAGCCGCCCGGTCCGCCAGGTGCTCCTGGGGCTCCCGGGGCTCCGGGTGCTCCCGGTGCGCCGGTGGGTCCGCCCGCGCCGCCCGGTGCTCCCGGTGGTTCGCTCGGGGGTGGGCTGGACCATGCCGCGACGATGCTGGCGGGTCCGGCCGTCGTCCAGCCGCCGCAGCCGCCCGGTGCGCCCGGTGCGCCTGGTGCTCCCGGGGCTCCCGGTGCGCCCGGGGGCGGGATGCAGCACGCCGCGACGATGCTGGCCGGTCCCGGTGCCGTGCCGCCGCCCGGTCCGCCCTCCGCGCCGCCCGGCGGTCCGGCGGGGCAGCAGCCGGCCCCGTCCGGCGTGCCCACGGTCGGCCCCGGCTACCAGGCCGTGCTGCGCTACCGTGCGCCCGACGGCTCCGAGCAGCAGCTCATCCGCCGCTCGGCGCCCGGCACCCCGCACCCCGAGTGGCAGATCCTCTACGAGCTCCGCGCGATGAACGTGCCGCCGCAGCAGGTGCTGGAGCTGCACACCGAGCTGGCCTCCTGTGAGCTGCCCGGCGGTTACTGCGCCCGGATGATCCGGGAGACGTGGCCGCAGGTGCGGATCACGAGCGTGGCCCCGTACGGGACCGACCACGCCGGGCGTCAGCAGGGCATGCGGCACCTGCTCACCCATCAGGGTGAGCTGCACCAGGTGGCGGACGGTCCGGCGCGTCCGGCGCCGGTCCGGGCGCCGCTGACGCAGGTTCCGCTCCAGCCGGCGATCCCGATGGACGCGATCGCGCAGGAGCTGGCGGGGGCGTTCGGGCCGCAGGGCGTGTTCCGTTTCGACCAGCGGGCGGTGTCGCGTCAGGGTGTGCCGGAGATCGTGGCGCAGACCCTGATGTGGGCGGGCCTGCCGGTCGATTTCGGGCCGTTCTTCTGGGCGCAGGCGGTGCCGGGGCAGCCGGTGCCGACGCTGGCCGAGCTGGCCGCGCAGCGGCAGGTGCAGCCGGCGTCGGACGCGGGCTCGTACCTGGTCATCGGCAGCGACTTCGGCAAGGCGCTGTGCGTGCAGTACGGGACGGCGCACATCGTGGCGGTGCCGGTGGAGGGGGGTCCCGGAGGGGCGCCCGTGCCGCCGCAGTTCGTGAACTCGAGCCTGCCGCAGTTCGCGCGTTCGCTGGCGATGCTGGGTCACATGTGGCGGCTGCGGCAGCATCTGACGCCGGAGCAGGCCGGGCATTGGACCGTCGATTTCCAGGCGAATCTGGCGGGGCTCGACAGTGCGGCGCTGGCGTCGCCGGAGAGCTGGTGGTCGGTGCTGCTGGAGCAGATGTGGGACGGGCTGCTCTGATCGGACCGGTGTGTTGATCGGATGAATGGCCGGGCTGGGACCCTCGACGGGGGTCCCGGCCCGGCCATTCAGGCTTCTGGCCTCAAATGACGCATCCTTGACGGGAATCCCCGCGAGAGAGGCGCTTCCAGGATGAGTGCACCCATGTCACCTCACGGTCCCCAGGGTTTCTCCACCGTGCGCGGCGGCCGCGGCTACCGGCCGGAGGACGTCGACCGGTACGTCGCCCGGCTGGCCGGCAGCCGGGACGAGGCCTGGGAACGGGTGGCGCGGCTGACCGTCCTGGCGCGGCGGATGGAGGAGGAGGCGGAGCGCCTGCGGGCGGCGGTCGCGGCGCTGGCCCCGCAGACGTACGACGAGCTGAGCGAGCGCGCCCGGCGGATCCTGTCGCTGGCCCAGGAGGAGGCGGAGGTCCTGCGGGCGGACGCGCGGGCGGACGCGGCGGAGGCGGCGGGGGCGGCCGAGGCGCACGCCGACCGGGTCGCGGAGCTGGCCCGGCATGACGCGGAGGCGGTGCGCGAGCAGACCGAGGTGCGGGCGCGGCAGGGGCTGCTGCGGGCGCAGCGGGAGGCGGACGAGGTGCGGGCGGCGGCGCGTGAGGAGGCCGCGGGCTGGCGGGCCGAGGCGCAGGCCGGGCTGGCGGAGACGCGGCGGCGTGCGCAGGCGCTGCTCGCGGAGCGGGAGCAGGAGCAGGTGGAGCGGCGGGACGCGGCCGAGCGGGAGGCGGCGGCGCGCGAGGCGGAGCTGGAGGCGCGGCTCGCGGAGATGGAGCGGTACGCGCAGGGGCGGCTGGCGGAGGCGCGGCGGGGGTTCGCGGAGGCGGAGGAGTCGGCTCGGCACGGGCAGGAGGACGCGGAGGCGCGGGCGGCGGAGCTGCTGGCGCAGGCGCGGGTGCGGGAGGAGCGGGTGGGGCGGGAGACGGACCGGATCCTGCGGGAGCACGCGGAGGCGCAGGAGGAGATGCGGGCCCACATGAACCACGTCCGCTCCAGCCTGGCGGCCCTGACGGGGCGCGCGCCGGCGGAGGGATAGCCCCTGCCCTGGCCGGGCGGTTACGGGGGTGGCGGTGGCCGCGTCGGCCGGGCGGGGCTGCCGGGCGGGGTCGGGGGGCCGGGTTGGCGGGGTCGGGGGTGGCCGGGGTCGGTGCCGGGGTGGGGTGCCGTCCGGGGCGGGCTTCGATGTTCGGCGCTCTGTGCCGGGTCGGGGATGTCGGACTCCCCGGGGCGCCGAAGTCATCTCGTTTTAGCCCCGGACGACACCCCACCCCGTCCCCGCCCCCGGCCGGGCAGGCCCAGAGCCTTGCAGCCCCGCCGGCGGGACCGTCGCGGCTCCGGTCCGGGGGACGGGTCAGAGGCGGGTCAGGAAGTCCGCGATCAGCGGGGCGATTTCGTCGAGGTGGGTTTCGAGGGCGAAGTGCCCGGCCCCCTCGAAGACGTGGACCTGCGCCCCCGGCGCGTCCCGCAGGTACGCCTTCGCCCCGGCAGGGGTGAAGAAGGGGTCCCCGGCGCCCCAGACGACCAGCACCGGGACGCCCGAGTCGCGGATCCAGGCCTGCCAGGCCGGGTAGTGGGCGAAGTTCGAGGCGTAGTCGAAGGCGAGGTCGGCCTGGGCGTCCTCGCGCCCCGGCAGGCCGAGGTAGTGGACGTCGAGGGTCCAGTTGTCGGGGGAGATCAGGGCGGGGTCCGCGACCCCGGTCTCGTACTGGAAGCGGGTGCCCTCCAGGGTGAACAGGCGGCGGACCCGTTCCTCGTTGCCCGGCACCTCCCGCCGCAGCGCCGCGAAGCCGCGGGCTTCGTCGGAGAGGCCTTCGTCGTAGGTGTTGCCGTTCTGGACGATGAGGCCGGTGATCCGTTCGGGGTGCCGGGAGGCGAGCCGCAGGCCGACGGGGGCGCCGAAGTCGAAGACGTACAGGGCGAAGCGGTCCAGGGCGAGGGCGTCGGTGAACCCCTCCACGATGTCCGCGAGCCGGTCGAAGGTGTACGTGAAGCCGGGCGGGGTGTCGGTGCGGCCGAAGCCGGGGTAGTCGGGGGCGATCAGCCGGTACGGGGTGCCGGCGAGGGCGTCCATGAGGCGGGTGAACTGGTGCGAGGCGGTGGGGAAGCCGTGCAGGAGCAGCAGGACGGGGCCGTCGGCGGGGCCGCTTTCGCGGTAGGCCACGGTCACGCCGTCGACGTCGACGGTGCGGTGCGCGATCATCACATGCCTCCAGTGGGTCAAGTGGCATTAGTCTCGACTGGAGATCGCTAATGTGTCAACTGGCCTTGTTAGCATTAGCCGGTGATGTTCTTTCCGTTGACCGGCGAGCCCCTCGCGCTCGATCTGCTGAACACCCGGCCCGCCGACGCCGGCGACCTGATCGCCGACCGGGCCGGTCTCGCCGCCTGGCTGGCGGTGGAGGGCGACCGGCTGAGCCGGGTCGCGGAGGTGGGGGAGGCCGAGGTGGCCGCCGTGCACGCCGTGCGGGAGGCCGCCGGGCCGGCGCTCGAAGCCGCCCGGCGCGGTGAGCGCCCGCCGGCCGGGGCGCTGGAGGCGCTGAACGGGATCCTCGCCGCGGCCCCCGCGCACCGCGAGCTGTACTGGTCGGCGCTGACCGGGCTGATGGCCGCCCCGTACCGGGAGGCCGCCCCGGCGGCGCGGCTGGCCGCCGAGCTGGCGGACGCGGTGGTGGACCTGCTGACGGACGAGCGGGTGGCGTCGGTGCGCTCGTGCGAGGCGGAGGACTGCGTGCTGCTGTTCCTCCCGGCGCACCCCAGGCGGCGCTGGTGCGTGGCGTCGGCCTGCGGGAACCGGGCGCGGGTGGCCCGTTACTACGCCCGGCACAAGGAGGGGCGGGCCTGATGGACATGGACGCGCTGACCGAGAACGAGTACGCGTTCGTGCTCAACGCGACGGAGATCGACATCCTGCCCGGGGTCTGGGGGGACCTGGTGGAGGAGGACAAGGAGAAGCCGGTCTCCTTCCTCGTCCCGATCCTGCTGGGGCTGGTCGACCGGGGGTGGGTCGCGGTGCACCGGGTGGTGCCCTGGACCTCCCCCGACGGCACCCCCGGCTTCCGGCCGGGCCCCGTGGTCGGCCGCGCGGACCTGCCGGCGGTCCTCGCGGACCCCGAGGAGTGGGAGTACCCGGAGGAGTTCGACTGGATCGGCAAGCTGACCCTGACCCGGACGGACGTCTAGCCGGCCGGCTGTGCGGTGAGGGGCGCGGCCTCGCAGCGGTAGGGGTCGCTGCGCAGGCCGCGGGCGGTGACCACCACCGTGAACGGGGGTTTCAGTTCCGGCGGGAGGGTGGCCGTGAGGGTGCCGGTCGCGGGGTCCTGAACGGCCGGGAGCGGCGTGTCGTCCACCGTGAGGCGGGGGTCGGTGAAGCCGCCGCCCTCGACCGTGAGCACCCCGTCCGCGTTGGCGGCCGCGTGGGTGATCACCGGGTTGCCGCGGGTGGCGATCTTGTTCACCAGGTACGCCACCGCCGGCGCGCCGGTCAGCGCCCAGATCTCGCCGGGGAGTTCGGGGAGGCCGCCGCCCACGTCGGAGAGGAAGAAGAGGACGACGTAGAGCATGGTGACCGCGCTCAGCGCCACGTACTGGAGGTCCATCAGGTCGGTGCGGCCGCTGTCGTTGGCGATCAGCTCCCGCAGCGGCCTGCGTCCCGTGGCGGTGGGCTTGGGGGCCGGCTTGGCCAGGGTGCCGTGCTCCACCCTGATCCCCACGACCGTCTTCGCCGCGATGAGGGCGACGTAGGGGCCGCCGAGCAGCGGGAGGTAGACCGACGTCAGGGAGGCCAGCGGGCCGTGCTCGCCGCGGAAGTAGCCGGTGCCGCCGCCCGCCGTGATTCCGTAGCCGAGGATCGTGAGCAGCAGCCAGACCAGGATCACGGTCCAGGCCAGCGCCAGGGTGGTCGAGGTGGAGAGGCGGCCGTCGCGTCCGGTGACGAAGCCGGGGCTGCGGTACAGGCGCAGCGCGACGGGCCCGGCGAGGGCGGCCAGTAACGCGAGTGCGAAGAGTGCGGATGTCATGTCGTCGTCCCCCCGTGATGCGGTCGTTGGGGAGAGCCTCACCCCGACAGGTGGGGCATGACAAGTTGTCAAGCGGCCGTCATTCGTGTTCCGGCAGCACCGGGAACCGCCTCGGCGCCACGAGCAGCAGCACCAGCAGCGCCGCCACCCCGGCGAACGCCGCGCCGAGGAAGATGTGGTCCACCGCGGCCGCGACCGCCTCCCGCAGGTGCCGGGACGCGGCCCGCGAGAGGCCGCCCGGCTCCGCCAGGGCCCGCGAGACGTCGTCCAGCCGGTGGGGCAGCCCCGGCAGCGGCTCCCGCGCCAGCCGGGCGGCGACCGCCGCGTTGGCCACGGCCCCCATCAGCGCGGCGCCCACGGCCTGCCCGACGGTGCGGCAGAACAGCACCGAGGCCGTCGTGGTGCCGCGTTCGGCCCAGTCCACCGTGGACTGCACCCCGACCACCAGCGGCAGCTGGAACAGGCCCAGCGCGCCGCCCAGCAGGAACATGATCAGCGCCGGCTGCCAGGCCGGCGCGGGGTGCGGGAGCAGGGCGAAGGCGAACAGGATCAGCGAGGCCAGCCCCATCCCCAGGGCCGCGGTGTCGCGGAAGCCGATGCGCCGGTAGACGTGCTGGCAGACGGCGGCCGTCAGCGGCCAGCTCAGCGTCATCAGGGCCGTCACCAGCCCCGCCCCGACCGGCCCGAGGCCGAGTACGGACTGGGCGTAGGTCGGCATGAACACCATCGGGGCGACCATCAGCAGCCCCAGCGCCCCCATCGCCAGGTTGACGGCGGCGATGGTCCGCCGGCGCCACACCCACCCGGGCAGGATCGGGTCCGCGGCCCGGCGCTCCACCCGGACCACCACCGCCGCCAGCACCGCGCTCGCGCCCAGCAGCCCCAGCGAGGGCGCCGACAGCCAGGGCCAGGCGACCCCGCCCTGGACCAGCGCGAAGAGCAGCAGCCCGCCGCAGACGAACACCCCGAGGGCCCCCGCCCAGTCCACCGGCCCGCGGTCGGCGGGCGAGCGGCGGGGTTCGACGAGGTGGCGGGCGGTCAGCCAGAGGGCCAGCCCGGCCATCGGCACGTTGATCAGGAAGGTCCAGCGCCAGCCCGCGTATCCGGCGATCAGGCCGCCGAGCGCAGGGCCGATGAGCGCGCAGCTCGCCCACACGGTGGTCATCCGGGCCTGGATGCGCGGCCGGTCGCGCAGCGGGTAGAGGTCGGCGGCCAGGGTCTGCACGGTGCTCTGCAGGGCGCCGCCGCCGAGCCCCTGGACGATCCGGAAGGCGATCAGCGCGGCCATGTCCCAGGCGGAGGCGCACAGCAGGGAGCCGGCGAGGAAGAGGGCGGTGCCGAAGAGGAGGACGGGCTTGCGGCCGAAGGTGTCGCTGAGTTTGCCGTAGACGGGGAGGGTGACGGTGACGGCGAGGAGGTAGCCGGAGAAGAGCCAGGAGAAGACGGAGAAGCCGCCGATGTCCCCGACGATCTGGGGGACGGCGGTGGAGACGATGGTGGTGTCGAGGGCGACCAGGGCCATGCTCAGCATCAGCGACGCGACGACGCGCGCCGGGGGGCGGCCCTGGACGGGTATCGCGGCCCCCGCCTCCTTGGCGGAAACCTTTCTGCCGGGGGTGCCGGCCGGCTCCCCTCCGGAGGCCGTGCCCCCGCTTCTCTCCGTCTCCATCACGCTCCCCTTCGTCCGCGCACACACCCTCTCACCGGGGGTGTGCCGGGCGGAATCCCCATCTCACGCGGGGTCCGCCGGGCGGTGTCCCCTACGTCCGGTCCGCCGCAGGGCGGACGACCCCTAGGGGTCCCTCCACATTTGGGCCCAGGGGGCTTTCGTCCCGGCGGAGGAGGCCGAAGGGCCCGGGCTGTCTTTAACTGATTCACATGGGCGGGGCCGCCGGGACGGGGTGGGGTTAACCCCCGGCGGATACGGCGACGGGCACCAGGGCGCCGGCCACCCCCCGTTCAGCAGACTTCACCACGGCGACGCACATCCGCACGTCCGCAGTACGCACACCGACAGGGGAGAGAACACCGTGACAACGGCGATGACCGAGACCAGGCACGGAAGCGGCGGGGGGCACGGCTCCGTGGCCGCACGGGCGCGCCAGGTCGTCAAGGCGTACGGCTCCGGCGAGACCCGCGTCGTCGCCCTCGACCACGTGGACGTGGACATCCACCGCGGCCAGTTCACCGCGATCATGGGCCCCTCCGGCTCCGGCAAGTCCACGCTGATGCACTGCCTGGCCGGCCTGGACACCGTCACCGGCGGGCAGATCCACCTCGAGGACACCGAGATCACCGGCCTCAAGGACAAGAAGCTCACCCAGCTGCGCCGCGACAGGATCGGCTTCATCTTCCAGGCGTTCAACCTCCTGCCGACCCTGAACGCCCTGGAGAACATCACCCTCCCGATGGACATAGCGGGCCGCAAGCCCGACCCGCAGTGGCTGGACCGGGTCGTGCGGACCGTCGGCCTCGCGGGCCGCCTCAAGCACCGCCCGACCGAACTCTCCGGCGGCCAGCAGCAGCGCGTGGCCGTCGCCCGCGCCCTCGCCGCCCGCCCGGCGATCATCTTCGGCGACGAGCCCACCGGAAACCTGGACTCGCGGGCCGGCGCCGAGGTCCTCGGCTTCCTGCGCCAGTCGGTGGACGAGCTCGCCCAGACCATCGTGATGGTCACCCACGACCCGGTCGCCGCCTCCTACGCCGACCGCGTCATCTTCCTGGCCGACGGCCGCATCGTCGACGAGATGTACGCGCCCACCGCCGACCAGGTCCTGGACCGGATGAAGGACTTCGACGCGCGCGGGCGGACCTCGTGACCGTCATGAAGACCGCGCGGCGCAACTTCGTCGCGCACAAGGGCCGGATGGCGCTCTCCGCCATCGCCGTGCTCCTCTCGGTCGCCTTCGTCTGCGGGACCCTGGTGTTCACGGACACCATGAACACCACCTTCGACAAGCTGTTCGCCGTCACCAGCTCCGACGTCACCGTCAGCCCGAAGGAGCCCGCCGACGGCGAGGAGAACCCGAACCGCGGCCGCCCGCAGGTGCTGCCCGGCGCGGCCGTGGAGAAGGTGCGCGGCGCCGCAGGGGTCAAGTCCGCCGAGGGCGGCGTCTTCTCGACGGCCGTCACCGTCGTCAACTCCAAGAACGAGAACATGGGGTCGACCACCGGCGCCCCGACCATCGCCGGCAACTGGAACGACGGCGAGCTCAAGTCCATGAAGATCACCTCCGGCCGTGCCCCGCGCGGGCCGACCGAGATCATGATCGACGCCGACACCGCCGCCAAGCACCACCTGGGACTCGGTGACGAACTGCGCACCATCGCCGTCACCGGTGACGTCCGGGCGAAGATCAGCGGCATCGCCTCCTTCACCGTCACCAACCCGGGCGCGGCCATCGTCTACTTCGACACCGCCACCGCCCAGGAGAAGCTGCTCGGCGAGCCGGGGACCTTCACCCACATCAGCGTCACCGCCAAGGACGGCGTCAGCGACGAGCAGCTGAAGAAGAACGTGGCCGCCGCCGTCGGCGCGGACACCTACAAGCTGCAGACCGCCAAGGAGTCCACGGCCGCCAACAAGAAGGACATGGGCTTCCTCGACGTCATGAAGTACGTGATGCTCGGGTTCGCCGGCATCGCCTTCCTCGTCGGCATCTTCCTCATCTTCAACACCTTCTCGATGCTGGTCGCCCAGCGCACCCGCGAGATCGGCCTGATGCGCGCCATCGGCTCCGACCGGGGCCAGATCAACCGCTCGGTGCTGCTGGAGGCCCTCCTGCTCGGCGTCGTCGGCTCGGCCGCCGGTGTCGCGGCGGGCGTGGGCCTGGCCGTCGGCCTGATGAAGCTCATGGGCTCGATGGGCATGCACCTGTCCACGGGTGACCTGACCGTCCGCTGGACGACCCCGGTCACCGGCCTGGTCCTGGGCACCGTCGTCACCGTCGTCGCCGCCTACATCCCGGCCCGCCGGGCCGGCAAGGTCTCCCCGATGGCCGCCCTGCGCGACGCCGGCACCCCCGGCGACCGCAAGGCCGGCGTGGTCCGCGCCGTCCTCGGCCTGGTCCTCACCGGCACCGGCGCCGCCGCCCTGTTCCTCGCCGCGGCCGCCGACCAGGCCTCCGCCGGCTCGCTGTGGCTGGCCGCCGGCGTCCTGTTCAGCCTGATCGGCTTCATCGTGATCGGCCCGCTGCTCGCGGGCGTCGTGGTCCGGCTGCTCGCCGCGCCGGTCCTGCGCCCCTTCGGCTCCGTGGGCCGCCTCGCCGAGCGCAACGCCCTGCGCAACCCGCGCCGTACGGGGGCCACGGCCGCCGCGCTGATGATCGGACTGGCGCTCGTCGCCTGCCTGTCGGTCGTCGGCTCCTCGATGGTGGCCTCCGCCACCGACGAGCTCGACCGCACGGTCGGCGCGGACTACATCGTCTCCTCCCAGGGCGGCCAGCCGCTGATGCCGCAGGCCGAGCAGGCCATGCGCGGGGTCAAGGGCCTCGACCACACCACCGCCTACCGCGAGGTCCAGGCGCGGATCACCGCCCCCGACGGCACCTCCGCCCAGGACTCCCTCAGCGTCACCGACCCCTCCTACGCCCAGGACGTGCGCCGCAAGACGGTCGCGGGCAAGCACGAGGACGCGTACGCGGCCGGGTCGATGGCGGTGGGCTCGGAGTACGCCGCCAAGCACCACGTGAAGGTGGGTGACGAGCTGGGCGTGGCCTTCAACGGCGGCAAGACCGTCCGGCTGAAGGTCGCCGCGATCACCTCGGACGAGGGCAACCTCGACAAGGGCGTCAAGTACGTCAGCACCGCCACCGCCGAGGCCAACCTGCCGGCCGACCTGCTGCCGCGCCCCTTCATGCTGCTGGCCAAGGCCCAGAAGGGGCAGGCCGACGCCGCGTACACGGCGCTCAAGGCGGCCATGGCCGAGTACCCGCAGTACAAGGTGCTCAACCAGACCGACTACAAGCAGGACCTCAAGGACCAGGTCGGGCAGCTGCTCAACATGGTCTACGGGCTCCTCGCCCTGGCGATCATCGTCGCGGTGCTGGGCGTCGTGAACACCCTGGCCCTCTCGGTGGTCGAGCGGACCCGCGAGATCGGCCTGATGCGCGCCATCGGCCTCTCCCGCCGCCAGCTGCGCCGGATGATCCGCCTGGAGTCCGTGGTCATCGCCCTCTTCGGCGCCCTGCTGGGCCTGGGGCTGGGCATGGGCTGGGGCGCCACCGCGCAGCGGCTCCTCGCCCTCCAGGGCCTGAAGGTGCTGGAGATCCCGTGGCCGACGATCATCGCGGTGTTCGCCGGCTCGGCCCTGGTGGGCCTGTTCGCCGCACTGGTCCCGGCGTTCCGGGCGGGGCGGATGAACGTTCTGAACGCGATCGCCAGCGAGTAGCCTCCGGCGGTCGTACGGGGGAGCACGGGGGTCCCCACGGGGGAGGTACGGGGACCCCACGGGGGATACGGGGGAACACGCCGGCCCCGGGCCGTCCGCGAGGACGGCCCGGGGCCGGCGTGCCGCTGTACGGGCCCGCGGGCGGACCGTCCCACGGACGGCCGGTTACAGCCGCCGCTCCAGCAGGACCACCCCGTACGCCTCGCCCACCAGGGCGAACCGCGACCCCGGATGCAGCCGCCCCGCGTACCCGAGCGGGTCCCCCGCCCAGCCGGAGGCGTTGTCGAAGACCAGGTACGCCGGGCGCTCCCCCCGCGCGCCGCCGATCCAGAACACCCGGCAGCGCGAGGTCAGCCGGGTCAGCGCCGGGTAGTCGGCCTCCACCGAGACCCCGTCCGGGATCCGCGCCAGCAGCCGCTCCACGGCGGCGGCCCGCGCGGGCACCGCGTACGCGGACCGGTCCCCGAGCCGCGCCAGCGGCAGGACGGTCGCGCTCAGCGCGAGCGCGGCGGCGAGCAGGGCGCCGGGCAGCTGGTGGGCGTAGGAGCGCAGCCACGGCCGGGGGCCGCGCCGGACGGCGTCGAGGGAGTCGGCCAGCGCGAGCGCGACGACCGGCATCAGGACGGCGCTGTAGTGCCAGTCGGTGGACCAGTAGTTCGGGTCGGAGGCCGTGAACCGCCAGCCCAGGGTCGGCAGGGCCACCCACAGCAGCGGGGAGCGCAGGGCCAGCAGCCCGCTGGTGGGGACGAGCACCCAGGCCAGGGTGGTGAGCTTCGTGCCGAGGCCGTGCAGCGCGGTGCCCGGGCCGCCGGCCTTCTGCCAGTAGGTGTAGCCGTCGGCGGCGAAGGCGGGGATCACCACCGTGAACACGAGCGCGGCCGCCGCCGCCCCGGCCACGGCCACGCCCAGGGCCAGCCGCGCCGCCCGCCGGTCGGTGCGCCGCGCCCGCCAGGCGACGACGAGCGCCAGCGCCGCCAGGGTGAGCCCCTGGTCCTCCTTCACCAGCAGCAGCGGCAGCCCCCAGGCCAGCGCCGCCCGCCAGCGGCGCGCCAGCAGTGCCTCCAGGGCGAAGGCGATCAGCGGTACCGCGAAGCAGATCTCGTGGAAGTCGAACTCGACGGCTCGCTGGATCCCCCAGGACAGCCCGTACGCCGCCCCGAGCGCGAGCCCCCGCGCCGGGCCGAGCAGCCGTACCGAGGCCCGGGTGACGGGCAGGGCGGACAGCGCGAACAGCGCCGCCTGCACCACCAGGAGGGTGACCGGCCCCGGGAAGACCCGGTAGAGCGGGGCGATCAGGGCGATGACGGGGCTGAAGTGGTCGCCGAGGACGAGGAAGCCCGGGCCCTTCAGGTCCACGACGGGTGCCTGGAAGTGGGCGTAGGCCCGGACGGCCTGCTCGAAGATGCCCAGGTCGTAGGAGCCGTCCTCCATCCGCCGGTGGCGGGTCACGGAGAGCGTGGCGTACGCGGCGAACAGCACGGCGGTCAGCGCGTACGGCGCCCGGGCCCGGGCCCACACGGCGGCCCGGTCCCGCCGGCCGGCGCGCGCCCCGCCGGCGGCGGGCACGGCCGGTACGGGGGCAGGCGCGGTCGGCACGGCGGCGGGCACGGCCGGCACGGCGGCGGGCACAGCCGGTACGGGAGCGGGCGCGGCCGGCGCGGGGGTGGGCGCGGTCGTACCGTCGGGCGGGCTTCCGGAGGGGGGCATCCGGACAGATTGTCATCCCGGTGCGGAACCGCTGCTTCCGCCCCCGGGCCCGTACAGGACCCGTACGCGGCCCGAATCCCGCGCGCGGGTGACACACCCGCGGCATAGGGTGGGAACCCCCGGCCCGTTCACGTGTCGGGTGCTTCGCGTTGCCCCGCCCGCCCCTCCACCGGATGGAAAGCCGCTTTCATGAGCCTGACCGGACTCCTCGACGCCGTCACCCGGGACCCCGCCCTGGCCGAGGCGGTCACCGCGGCCGGGGACGGCAACCGCATGCACGTGGACCTCGTCGGCCCGCCCGCCGCCCGCCCCTTCGCGATCGCTGCCCTGGCCCGCCGCACCGGGCGGACCGTCCTCGCGGTGACCGCCACCGGCCGCGAGGCGGAGGACCTCGCCGCCGCGCTGCGCTCCATGATGCCGCCGGGCCGCCAGGACACGGTGGTGGACTACCCGTCCTGGGAGACCCTGCCGCACGAGCGCCTCAGCCCGCGCAGCGACACCGTCGGCCGCCGCATCGCCGTCCTGCGCCGGCTCGCCCACCCGAGCGAGGACGACCCGGCCGCCGGCCCCGTCTCCGTGGTCGTGGCCCCCATCCGCTCCGTGCTCCAGCCGCAGGTCAAGGGGCTGGGGGACCTGGTGCCGGTGAGCCTGCGCCAGGGGCAGACGGCCGACCTGGGCAGCGTCACCGAGGCCCTGGCGGCGGCCGCGTACGCGCGCGTCGAGCTGGTGGAGAAGCGCGGCGAGTTCGCCGTGCGCGGTGGCATCCTCGACGTGTTCCCGCCCACCGAGGAGCACCCGCTGCGCGTGGAGTTCTGGGGCGACGACGTCGAGGAGATCCGCTACTTCAAGGTCGCCGACCAGCGCTCCCTGGAGATCGCCGAGCACGGCCTGTGGGCCCCGCCCTGCCGGGAGCTGCTGCTGACCGACGAGGTGCGCGAGCGCGCCGCGGCCCTCGCCGAGGCCCACCCCGAGCTCGGCGAGCTGCTGAACAAGATCGCGGAGGGGATCGCGGTCGAGGGCATGGAGTCCCTCGCGCCGGTCCTCGTCGACGACATGGAGCTGCTGCTCGACGTCCTGCCCGCCGGGTCGATGGCCGTGGTCTGCGACCCCGAGCGGGTCCGCACCCGGGCCGCCGACCTGGTGGCGACCTCGCAGGAGTTCCTGATGGCCTCCTGGGCGGCCACCGCCGGCGGCGGCCAGGCCCCCATCGACGTCGGCGCCGCCTCGCTGCGCGGGATCGCGGACGTCCGCGACCACGCCCGCGAGCTGGGCATGATGTGGTGGTCGGTGTCCCCGTTCGCCGCCGACGACTCCGATCTGGCGGGCGGCGACGTCCTCAAGCTCGGCATGCACGCCGCCGAGGCCTACCGGGGCGACACCGCCCGCGCGCTCGCCGACACCAAGGGCTGGATCGCCGACGGCTGGCACACCGTCTACCTCACCGAGGGCCACGGCCCGGCCGCCCGTACCGTCGAGGTCCTCGGCGGCGAGGGCATCGCCGCCCGCCTGGAGGCCGACCTGGGCGCCCTGGAGCCCTCGATCGTCCACGTCTCCTGCGGCTCGCTCGACACCGGCTTCGTCGACCCGGCGCTGAAGCTGGCCGTCCTCACCGAGACCGACCTGACCGGCCAGCGCACCGCCACCAAGGACCTGGGCCGGATGCCCACCCGGCGCCGCAAGTCCATCGACCCCCTCACGCTGGAGGTCGGCGACTACATCGTGCACGAGCAGCACGGCGTGGGCCGCTACATCGAGATGGTGCAGCGCACCGTCCAGGGCGCCACCCGCGAGTACCTCCTCGTCGAGTACGCGCCCGCCAAGCGCGGCCAGCCCGGCGACCGGCTGTACATCCCCACCGACCAGCTGGAGCAGGTCACCAAGTACGTCGGCGGCGAGGCCCCGACCCTGCACCGGCTCGGCGGCGCCGACTGGACGAAGACCAAGGCGCGGGCGAAGAAGGCCGTCAAGGAGATCGCCGCCGACCTGATCAAGCTGTACAGCGCGCGCATGGCGGCCCCCGGCCACACCTTCGGCCCCGACACCCCCTGGCAGCGCGAACTGGAGGACGCCTTCCCGTACGCGGAGACCCCCGACCAGCTCACCACCATCGCCGAGGTCAAGGAGGACATGGAGAAGTCGGTCCCCATGGACCGCCTGATCTGCGGCGACGTCGGCTACGGCAAGACGGAGATCGCCGTGCGGGCCGCGTTCAAGGCGGTCCAGGACGGCAAGCAGGTCGCGGTCCTCGTCCCCACCACCCTCCTCGTCCAGCAGCACTTCGGCACCTTCTCGGAGCGCTACAGCCAGTTCCCCGTCAACGTGAAGGCGCTGTCGCGCTTCCAGTCCGACACCGAGTCCAAGGCCACCCTGGAGGGCCTCAAGGAGGGCTCGGTGGACGTGGTCATCGGCACCCACCGCCTGTTCTCGCAGGAGACGAAGTTCAAGGACCTGGGCCTGGTCATCGTCGACGAGGAGCAGCGGTTCGGCGTCGAGCACAAGGAGCAGCTGAAGAAGCTCCGCGCCAACGTCGACGTGCTGACCATGTCCGCGACCCCGATCCCGCGCACCCTGGAGATGGCGGTGACCGGCATCCGCGAGATGTCGACGATCACCACCCCGCCGGAGGAGCGCCACCCGGTGCTCACCTTCGTCGGCCCGTACGAGGAGAAGCAGATCGGCGCGGCCATCCGGCGCGAGCTGCTGCGCGAGGGCCAGTGCTTCTACATCCACAACCGGGTCGAGTCCATCGACCGGGCGGCCGCGAAACTGCGCGAGATCGTCCCCGAGGCGCGGATCGCGACGGCCCACGGCCAGATGTCCGAACAGGCCCTGGAACAGGTCGTGGTCGACTTCTGGGAGAAGAAGTTCGACGTCCTCGTCTCCACGACGATCGTCGAGTCCGGCATCGACATCTCCAACGCCAACACCCTGATCGTGGAGCGCGGCGACAACTTCGGCCTCTCCCAGCTGCACCAGCTGCGCGGCCGTGTCGGACGCGGCCGCGAGCGCGGGTACGCGTACTTCCTCTACCCGCCGGAGAAGCCGCTGACGGAGACCGCGCACGAGCGGCTGGCCACCATCGCCCAGCACACCGAGATGGGCGCCGGCATGTACGTGGCCATGAAGGACCTGGAGATCCGCGGCGCGGGCAACCTGCTCGGCGGCGAGCAGTCCGGTCACATCGCGGGCGTCGGCTTCGACCTGTACATCCGCATGGTCGGCGAGGCGGTCGCGGACTACCGGGCCGCCGTCGAGGGCGGGGTGGAGGAGGAGCCGCCGCTGGAGGTGAAGATCGAGCTGCCGGTCGACGCGCACGTCCCGCACGACTACGCGCCCGGCGAGCGGCTGCGCCTGCAGGCCTACCGGGCCATCGCCTCGGCCACCTCGGAGGCCGACGTCAAGGCGGTGCGGGAGGAACTCACCGACCGCTACGGCAAACTGCCGGAGCCGGTGGAGAACCTGCTGCTGGTGGCGGGCCTGCGGATGCTGGCCCGGGCCTGCGGGGTCGGGGACATCACCCTCCAGGGACCCAACATCCGCTTCGGCCCGGTGGAACTGCGCGAATCGCAGGAGCTGCGCCTCAAGCGCCTCTACCCGGGGACGGTCCTCAAGCCGGCGACCTCCCAGGTCCTGGTCCCGCGCCCGAAGACGGCCCGCGTCGGCGGCAAGCCGCTGGTCGGCCGCGAACTCCTGGCCTGGACGGGCGAGTTCCTGACGACGATCCTCGGCTCGTAACCACCCCGGTCCCGAAGCCCCCGCCCGCGCCCCCCCGGCGCGGGCGGGGCTCCGGGCCCGGGGTGTGGTCAGCCTGTCTGCTGGACGTTCTTGTACTCCACGCTTCTCGGGGTCTGGCCGTTCTCCCAGTGGGCCAGGAGGTACGGCTTGCCGTCCAGGTAGACGTGGTCGGTGATCTCCGTGCCGTCGGGGGCCTTCGACAGGAGGACGGCGACCGGCCGGGCGTTCAGGTAGGTGTCCGGGCCCCGGTGGAGGCCGGTGCGGTCCGCCGGGAAGGTGCTGGCGGGGGAGCCGTCCTTGCACAGGGTCAGGAGGTGGGCGACCGAGGGGTCGCCCGGCCTCAGGTCGATCCAGCCGTCCTCCGTGTCGGGGGACTTGGCGGGCAGGTCCCTGAACTGGTCCTGGAGGAAGTCGTAGTCGCCCCGCAGGGACACTTTGGAGTCGTCCACGAGGATCTCCCCCGTGCCGTGGCGGTTGACCTTGACCTCCCCGTAGCAGCTGCCGCCGTCGCCCTCGAAGGTCAGTTTCGCCGTGATCTCGCGTGCGCCGATCCGGCGCGAGATGACCGCGGTCTTGGAGTCCGCCCGCTCCGTCTCCTCGTACGCGGCGCGCAGCACGGCGGCCGGGTCCCGGCCCGCGAGCGGGTCGTGCGCCGTGGCGGAGGCGGTCGTCTCCGGTGCCGCGTCGGCGGAGTCCGGGCCGCAGGCGGTGGCCGCGGCGGTCAGCAGGGCCGCGCAGGTGAGCGCGGCCGTGGTCGTGGTTCTGGGCATGCGGGTGCGCATGACGGTTCCCCCCTGGGATCGATCAAGAGATCAGAGGGTAGCCCCGGGGCCCAGGGTGGCGGTGGAGGTGTGACTGGCGGGACGCCTGGGGGAGCAGCCCGGACAGGGCCCGTACGACGGGCTGCCGGACGGCACCGTCACCCCCGGCTGACGCCGGCCCGCCCGTGCTGCGACCCTGCAACGGTTGCGCGCATACCCTCACGGGCGGCCGGAAACGCTGTATACGCTTCCAGCCGTCACCCTTTCCGCACGGCCCGTCAGGAGCAGCGATGCACGGCCCCGGCATCCCGCCGCAGCAAGGCCCCCACGGCCACCGCCCCTTGTCCGGGGCGGCGATGACGCTGCGCGTGCTGTTCACGGCGCTGCCCCTCCTCACGTGCGGGTTCTTCGCCTGGGGTTCGCTGCTGCGGCTCGCGCTGCTCACCCGCAAGACCCGCGACTGGGTGCTGCTGGTCCTCGGCGGGGTGCTCTCCGTCGTCTGGATCGTCTTCATCGAGATGGACCCGACGGCCGAGACCAACGGCTGGCAGGGCAACCTCGGCGCCGGTGGCTCGATCTTCACCGGCTTCGCCGTCTGCGTGTACTACCTCGTCTCCGACATCAGGCACCACGAGGCGAAGGCCGCCCTGCCCCCGGCGGCGGGCGCCGCGCCCTGGTACCCGGCGCAGCAGCCCCCGTACGCCCAGCACCAGCCGCAGTCCCAGCCGATGCACCAGCCCCAGCCGTTGCAGCAGACCCGCCCCTCCTACGGCTACCCGCCCGTCCCGCCGCAGCAGAACCCGGCCCCCGTCCAGCCCCCGCGCATCGGACAGGTCCGCGCCGAACTCGACGAGCTCAGCGAACTCCTGCGCAAGCAGACCCCGCACACCCCGCCCGGGCCCCCGCAGCCCGGCGGCCCCTACCAGGACCCGAACAGCACGGCGATCCAGGACCCGCAGCAGTGACCCAGGGCGAACGGCTCATCGGTGAGCGTTATCAGCTCGCCACCATCCTCGGCCAGGGCGGCATGGGCCAGGTGTGGACGGCCTACGACCGGCGCCTGGACCGCCGCGTCGCCGTCAAACTGCTGCGCCCCGACAAGGTGGCCGGCCCCGGCACCGTCGCCGAGGAACTGCGCCGCCGCTTCGTGCGCGAGTGCCGGGTCACGGCGCAGGTCGACCACCCCGGCCTCGTCACGGTGCACGACGCGGGCAGCGACGGCGACGAGCTGTACCTCGTCATGGGCTACGTCGAGGGCTCCGACCTCGCCGACCACCTCGCCGAGCACGACCCCTACCCCTGGCCCTGGGCGGTCGCGGTGGTGGCGCAGCTGTGCGCGGTGCTCTCCGCCGTGCACGCCGTGCCGATCGTCCACCGGGACCTCAAGCCCCGCAACGTGATGATCCGGCCGGACGGGACCGTCCTCGTCCTGGACCTCGGCGTCGCCTCCGTGATGGACACCGACACCACCCGCCTCACCAGCACCGGCACCCCCATCGGCAGCCCCGCCTACATGGCACCCGAACAGGCCATGGGCGGCGCGGTCGGCCCGTACACCGACCTGTACGCGCTCGGCGTGCTGCTGTACGAACTCCTCAGCGGCACCGTCCCCTTCGCCGGAACCACCGCCCTCGGCGTCCTGCACCGGCACCTGTACGAGCCCCCGGCGCCCGTACGCGTCCGGCGCCCGGAGATCCCGCGGGAGCTGGAGGCGGTGCTGATGCGCCTCCTCGCCAAGGACCCCCAGGACCGGCCCGGTTCCGCGCAGGAGGTCTACGAGGCCCTCGCGCCGCTGCTCCCGGCCCCCGGCAGCCGCCCCGTCGCCGGCCCGCTCGACCCGACCCGGCCCTTCCTGCGCCCCCAGGCCCCCTGGCCGGACCGGCCCGCCGCCGTCCCGCCGATGCCGGCCACCGCACCGGCCCCGCCCCGCCCGGACATCCCCGGCGCGGTGGACGAGGCCCGCAAGCTGCTGGACCAGGGACGGCTCACCCAGGCCGTGGACATCCTCGGCGGGATCCTGCCGGCGGCCGCCGCCGAGCACGGGGAGCACTCACCCGTGGTGCGCAGCCTGCGCAAGCAGTACGCCGCCACCTTGATGGACGACGGCCAGTACCGCCGCGCCCTGCCCGAACTGCGCCGCCTCGCCGACGAGTTCCCGGCCGGCGACCCGCAGGCGCTGCGCTTCCGCTACGACGCCGCCCAGTGCCTGGAGCAGCTCGGCGAACCGGCGGCGGCCCTCGCCGAGTACCGCTCGCTGCTGCCGCTGTTCGAGAACCACTACGCCAACCCGGACCCGGGCCTGCCGCTGGAGGTCCGCCGCCGGATAGCGCACCTGCTGCTCTCCCTCGGCGACCGCGCGGGCGCCCACGACACCCTGGTCCGCCTCCTGTACGACGCGGACCGGGTGCACGGCCCGGCGCACCCCCTCCCGGTGGAGATCCGCCGGACCCTCCACTGGCTGGGCCAGGTGCGCTGACGCCGAAGGCCCGCCCGGAGCGCCGGCGCGGCGGCCGCCGGCCGGGCGGCCCGGCCCCGCCCCGCGCCCTCAGCCCCGCCGCGCGCGCCGCCTCAGCCCCGCCAGGTACTCCGGGCGGCGCCGGTGCACCGCCAGCGCGGCCACCACCAGCGCGGAGAACCCCGCCAGCGCCGCACCCGGGAGCAGCCCCGGCGGGGTGAACGCACAGCGCAGGGTGGTGGTGCGGCCGTCCAGGGGCACGGCCAGCAGCCCCAGCCGCGCCCCGGCCGGACGGCCCTCGCAGCTCCAGCCCCGGACGGCCGGGACCGCGACGACCGCCGTACCGGTGCTGCCGGCCGGCAGGGTGGCGGTCAGGCCCGCGTCGGACACCCGCACCGAGGTGGCCGCCGAGGCGCGCAGGGCGGCCACCGCTGCCGTCAGCTTCGAGCGGTCCAGACAGCCCAGCGTCCACCGGTCGGGCGGCCGGCGGTCGAAGACGAGCTGCGAGGACGCCCCGCGCGAGCGGCCCAGCGGCTGGAGCGCCGCCCGGTTCTTCGGCTGGGTCCCGTTCATCCGGGCGGGCCGGCCGTCCGCGAGGCTGGCCGAGCCGCTGTACTCCGGCGCCCACAGGAACGGGTCGGTGCCCGAGCGGCAGACCCCGGGCGCGACCGGCTCCTCGTACACCTTCGCGCCCAGCAGCAGCTCCTGGTTGGCGAACGGGGACTCGCCGAACTCCGGCGGCGGCCCCGCCGGCCGGACGGTGACCAGCGGCAGCGCCTCCGCGCGGACCACCTTCCCGTCCGCCTTCAGCCGCGCCCCCACCGAGAACAGGGCGTCCGTCACCGGGTTGTCCAGGCTCTGTACGCTGCGCCCGCGCGAGGTCCAGCCCGCGCCCAGCGCCGCCATCGTGCGGGTCAGCACGTCGGGGGTGTGGCTGCTGTAGTACGAGCCGCCCTCGCCGCCCAGCAGCAGCGGGTCGTTGCCCGACAGCGCGGGCCGGCCCGCGTCGGTGCGGTACGCCGGCCAGCCGTCGGCCCGCGTCAGCGCCCGCTCGCGCGAGGTGTGGGAACGGCCCCAGGAGGGGTAGTCGTCCAGCCCGGCCAGCTTGGCCTTGTGCCCGTACGCCGTGGTCGCGGCGGCCTGCGCCACCAGCGCCGCCGCCAGCACGGCGGCCGCCGGCAGCAGCCACCGCCGCCGCGCGAGCGCCCACCAGGCCGCCGCCGTCACCGCCAGCCCGCCGCAGAACAGGGCGTACCCCCAGCCGGTGGCCAGCGCGCTGCCCGCCGCCCAGGCGGCCGCCGCCGCCAGCACCCCGGCCCCGCCCGCCAGTGCCCGTACGCCGGGCAGCCCGGCCGCCAGACCCGTCCAGGCGGCGATGACCACGATCCCGGCCAGCACGAAGGTCTGCCGGTACGGGCTGCCGTTCGGGGTCGCGAAGACGTGCCAGGCCAGATGGGTCGGAGCCCACTGCAGGGACACCAGCACCGCCACCACCAGCCCCGCCCACCACAGCCGGGTGCGCCGCGGCAGCGCCCCGTGGAAGGGCAGCGCCGCCGCCAGCAGCAGGGTCCCGGTCCCGGTGAACACGGCCGGGGAGCCGAAGGAGTACGTCGCCGGCATCAGCCGGGCGAACAGGTCCGACCAGGGCACCGGGGTGAACTCCTTGAACCACCCCGGGTAGGCCTGCTTCGAACTCAGGAACAACGGCACCAGCAGCGGCGCCGTCAGCGCCATGCCCAGCACGGTCGTCACCGCCGCCCGCCCGATCACCCGGGCCCGCTCGCGCACCCCCTCCCGGGTCAGCACCACCCGCACCAGCAGCACCAGCGCCGCGCCCAGCGTGGCCATGTAGGCGGTGTAGAAGTTCGCCGTCCAGCAGACGGCCACCACCAGCACCCCCAGCAGCGGCCGCCGTCCGCGCAGCGCCCACTCCCCGGTCAGGCACAGCATCGGGAAGGCGATCAGCCCGTCCAGCCACATCGGGTTGTACGAGGCCTCGATCACCGACCAGCCGCACAGCGCGTACGAGGCGCCCAGCAGCCCCGCCGCCCACCATGGCCCCGGCCGCTGGGCGCGCAGCAGCCAGGCCATCGCGGCGGCCGCGGCCGTCATCTTCAGGACGGTGACCACGTACACGGCGAGGTCGATGTCATGGCGCGGGAAGAGCCCGACCAGCAGGGCGAAGGGGCTCGACAGGTACGTGCCGAGGTCGGGCAGGAAGGAGGTGCCGTACCCGGACTGCCAGTTGAACAGCAGCCCGCCCCGCGCCCGCCCGTGCAGCAGGTCCCACAGGTGCGCGTGGAACGGCACGAACTGGTTGCCGAGGTCGTTGACGCTGCGGTGGCGGTGCCCGTACGGGAAGACCCGCGCGACGGCGTCCCCGGAACACACGGCCACCGCCGTGACCAGGGCGGCGAACGCCGAGCCGAGGAACCCGGGCCGCCGCCCGGACCGGCGGACGGGGGGCGGAGCGGAGCGCTCCGGGGTGTGGTGCGGGGCGAGCTGCGATGTCGACATGGTGAGGTGACCTTCGCAGGAACGTCCGGCTCCGCGGTAGCCGGGGGGTGAATTCGCACCCCAACACCCCTGGAATCGTTGGTCGAACCGGTGGCTCGGGCCACTCTGACTGCATACCATCGATCACCGCACGGCCTTGTGCACCGACGCACAATCCCCCGGCCCTGGAGGCTCCTTTGCACCGTCGCACAGCGCTCTCCGTATCCGTCGCCCTGCTCGCGGCGGCGCCCCTGCTGGCCGCCTGTTCGGGCGGGACCCGTCCCGGTACCGCGGCCGTCGTCGGCGGCGAGCGCATCACCACCTCCGCGCTCCAGGCCCAGGTCAACGACGTGCGCACCGCGCAGAACCGCTCCGAGCAGGGGGCGCGGCTGATCGGGGCCACCGCCGGCCTGGAGCGGCTCAAGCTCAACAAGATGATCCAGACCGCGGTCCTGGAGCGGGCGGCGGACGACGCCGGGCTGAGCGTGAGCACCAAGGAGATCGAGGACGTCCGCAAGGCGCAGCTCCAGCAGGTCGGCGGGGAGAAGGCGCTCGCCGCCGCGGCGCTGGAGCAGGCGCAGCTGGCACCCGACCAGATCGACGCCGACACCCGCTTCAAGCTGCTGCGCGACAAGCTCTTCGCGCACTACGGCAGCCAGGACAAGGCGCTGGTGAAGCTCGGGGAGGCGGCGAAGGAGCTGCACATCGAGGTCAACCCGCGCTACGGCCGCTGGGACGAGAAGCAGATCCTGCTCGGTGACCAGCAGACGCCGTGGATCACCCAGAAGACGATGCCCGAGCAGGCGGCCCCCGCCGGAGCCTGACGCCGGCGGGCGGAGGTAGGTTCGGAGGGTGACCGACCACACCGCCGAACCCGCCCCCGTGCCCGCCGCCGACTCCGCCGCCGGGTCCGCCGACCCGGGGCGGATCGTCCTGCTGACCGCCAGCCACCGGGTCGCCCCCGGGCTGCTGTCCTGGCCGGCCTGGCAGGCCCTGCACGCCGCCGACCGGGTGCTGTGCGCGGACCCCGGCCACCCGCAGCTCCCGTACCTGCGCGAGGCCGGGGTGGACGTGGCGCTGGAGGCCCCCGACGCGCACGCTCTCGTCGACGCCTGCGCCGGGGGCCGGACCATCGTGGTGATCCCGGGCGGCGAGGGTGACCAGCGGCTGACCGACGGGCTGGCCCGGCTGGCCGGGTCGGGCCGGGTGGCCATGCCGGACCTGGAGCTGCTGCCGGGTTCGTACGACCTTCCGGGCGCGCGGCTGCTGGACCTGGTGCAGGTGATGGACCGGGTGCGCCGCGAATGCCCGTGGACTTCGCGGCAGACCCACGAGGGGCTGGTGAAGTACGCCATCGAGGAGGCGTACGAGCTGGTCGAGGCGATCGAGGACGGTGACCGGGACGCCCTGCGCGAGGAGCTCGGCGACGTGCTGCTCCAGGTGGTCTTCCACGCGCGGATCGCCGAGGAGGGCCTGGAGGGGGAAGAAGGGGAGGACGCGGAGGCCTTCTCCGTCGACGACGTCGCCGGCGACCTGGTCGACAAGCTGATCCGCCGCCACCCGCACGTCTTCGGGGACGCGACGGCGGACTCGCCGGAGGACGTCAGCGCGCACTGGCAGGCCACCAAGGCGGTGGAGAAGCGGCGGGAGTCGGTGACCGACGGGATCCCGCTGGGCCAGCCGGGGCTCGCGCTCGCGGCGAAGCTGGCCGGCCGCGCCCGCGCGGGCGGGGTGGCGGTGGAGCTTCCCCGGGGCGAGGGCATCGGGTACGAGCTGCTGGAGCTGGCGGCGCGCGCCGAGGCGGCGGGCACGGACCCCGAGACGGCGCTGCGCGCGGCGGCCCGCGTCTACCGGGACGCGATCCGGGCGGCGGAGGGCGTGGGCGAGTAGCCCCGTCGGTTCCGGGGGCCCGCCTCGTGCGCGGCTAATGCTTTCCGCTCCCGCGAAAGCGTTAGCCGCGCGGCGGGCTGGCGGCCTTCTGTGCGGCTAATGCCTCCCGGCAGGGCAGTGGCATTAGCCGCGCGGGGCGCGGTCCGACGGGTTGTGCCAGTGCGGGGCCGGGCGGTGCAGGAACCACTCGCCGAAGCCCAGCGGCCGCCCGCCCCGGGCGGCTCCCGAGACGGGGACGGTGTCGTGGAAGAGCCGGTCGGGGCGGGCCCCCAGCTCCTCCAGCAGGAGGGCGGTCTCCTCCATGAACACCGCCGGCCCGCTCAGGTAGACGTCCTGCTCGGGCCACAGGGCCCGGTTGCCGAGGGCGGTCGCCAGCCGGGCCGTGGCCTCGTTGCGGTGCCGTCCGGGGGCGGGGGTGATGTAGGTGACGCCGATCCGGCCGAAGGCGGCGGCGTACGCGTCGATCCACGGCCGGTCGTAGAGGTGCGCGGCGTCCCGGGCGGCCAGGAAGAGCCGTACGTCCCGGTCGGGAGGGTGGTCCGCGAGCTCCTCCAGCATGGCCCGCACGGGCGCCCACCCCGTGCCGGCGGCTATGAAGGTCAGGGGCCGGTCCGCGTGGCGCAGGGTCAGCCGCCCGGCGGGGGCGCTGAGCCGCAGGGTCTCGCCGAGCTGGATCTCGCGGACCAGGGCGGTGCTGAGCAGGCCGCCCTCGATCCGGCTGACGTGCAGGTCGACCGTGTGGTCGGGGCGGGGGGCGTTGGCGAGGGAGTAGGTGCGCCAGACGGCCGGGACGCGGGGGCTGTTCACGCTGACGTACTGGCCGGGCCGGTACGGGAGCGGGGCGCGGGGGGACAGCGTCAGCACGCCGATGTCCTCCCCGTACTGGAGGTGGCGTACGACCTCGGCGTCCCACCAGGGCGGGTCCTCGCTCGCGGCGGCGCCGGCCGTCATGGCGTCGGCCATCACCTGGTAGGCCTCGCTCCACGCCTTTTCCACCTCGGGGGTCCAGGCGGCACCGGAGGTGGTGGCGAGGGCGGCGAGCAGGCTGGAGCCGACGGCGGCGTAGTGCTCGGGGCCGACGAGGAACTTGCGGTGGTCGCGGCCGAGGTCGCGGAGATAGGGGAGGAGCGTGTCGTTCTCCAGATGGGAGACGACGTGGGTGAGCGCGGCGAAGAGCCGGTCGCGCTGGCGCTCCAGCTCCCCGGCGGAGTCCGGGAACAGCCGGCGGATCCCGGGGTTGTGCCAGAAGAGGTGGGAGTAGAAGAACTTGACCGCGTGCTCGGCCCGTCTCTCCACCACCGCGAAACTGCTCTTCAAGATCCTCACGTCCACAGGACCGAAGTAGGAATGCCGGACAAGCCGCCGTCAAGTGATGGCCGATCTGCGGACAGCCGCGACGAACCGCATATAAAGGATGGCCGGTAGCGAGCCGGGATACCGTCGACGGGTGCACGAGCAGACCCCCGCCACCCCGCCCGCCCCTTCCGTCCCCGAGGCGCCGACCCTCTTCGACTGGGAGTTCGCCACCGACCCCTACCCGGCCTACGCCTGGATGCGCGAGCACTCCCCGGTGCACCGCGCCACGCTGCCCAGCGGGGTCGAGGCCTGGCTGGTGACCCGGTACGCGGACGCCCGCCAGGCCCTCGCCGACCAGCGGCTGAGCAAGAACCCGGCGCACCACGCGGAGCCGGCGCACGCCAAGGGCAAGACCGGGATCCCCGGGGAGCGCAAGGCGGAGCTGATGACCCACCTGCTCAACATCGACCCGCCGGACCACACCCGGCTGCGCCGGCTGGTGTCGAAGGCCTTCACCCCGCGCCGCGTCGCGGAGTTCACCCCGCGCGTGCAGGAGCTGACCGACCACCTCATCGACGCCATCGTGGAAAAGGCGGGGGCCGCAGGGACGGGGGAGGCGGACCTCATCCACGAGTTCGCGTTCCCGCTCCCCATCTACGCCATTTGCGAGATGCTCGGCGTACCGCGCGAGGACCAGGACGACTTCCGCGACTGGGCCGGGATGATGATCCGCCACGGCGGCGGACCGCGCGGCGGGGTCGCCCGGTCGGTGAAGCGGATGCGCACCTATCTCGGGGAACTGATCCACCGCAAGCGGGATGATCTGGGCAACGACCTCATCTCCGACCTGATCCGGGCGAGTGACCACGGAGACCACCTGACGGAGGCCGAGGCCACCGCGATGGCCTTCATCCTCCTCTTCGCCGGCTTCGAGACGACCGTGAACCTCATCGGCAACGGCGTCCACTCCCTCTTCATGAACCCCGGCCAGCGCGCCCGCCTCCAGGACTCCCTCGCGGCGGGCGAGACCGCCCTGCTGGAGACCGGGATCGAGGAGCTGCTGCGCTACGACGGCCCGGTGGAGCTGGCCACCTGGCGGTTCGCCACCCGCCCGCTGACCCTCGGCGGGCAGGACATCGCCGTCGGCGACCCCGTGCTGGTGGTCCTCGCGGCGGCCGACCGCGACCCCGCGCGCTTCGACGATCCGGACACCCTCGACCTCTCCCGGAGTGACAATCAGCACCTCGGATACGGCCACGGGATCCACTACTGCCTCGGCGCCCCGCTCGCCCGTCTGGAGGGCCAGACGGCGCTCGCGACTTTGCTGAAGCGTCTGCCGGATCTGGAACTTGCCGTTCCCCCTACGGACCTGCGCTGGCGCGGCGGACTCATCATGCGGGGGCTGCGCACCCTCCCCGTCCGCTTCACAGTCCCGAACGCCTGAGGCGGCGCGCGAACCCCGGTGGGGCTGCGGAACTGACCGGAATTCAGTCCTCGGCCGAACTTGTGACATCCGTTCGAAGGGAGCTAGGTTCTGCCGTTACCCCGCCGTTATACGAAAGGTGCAGCCTCATGCTTCCCGGGAACGGCCGCCACAGACGACCCCGTCAGGTCCCCGCCATCGTCGTCACCGCCGGTGTCACCGGCTCAGCGCTGGCCCTGCCGTTGCTCGCCGCCACCGGCGCGAGCGCGGCCGACACCGCGACGTGGGACAAGGTCGCCGACTGCGAGAGCGGCGGCACGTGGAGCGCCAACTCCGGCAGCGGGGCCTACGGCGGACTCCAGTTCACCCTGGAGCAGTGGAAGAACGCGGGCGGACTCGAGTTCGCGGAGCGCCCCGACCTGGCGAGCCGCTCCCAGCAGATAGCCGTCGCCGAGCGGGTGCTGGACTCCCAGGGGCCCCAGGCGTGGTCGCTGTGCTCCACCTCGGCGGGGCTGACCAAGGGCGGGCCCAAGGCCGACGTGGACACCGGCACCTCCAAGACCCCCGGGCCGGTCGGCGCCGCCCCGGTCCGCCCGGACTTCACGGTGCCCGCCACCGGCAAGGGCGGCTCCTCCACGGACTTCGGGGCGCCCACCCCGGCGCCCGGCGCCCCGTCCCCGAGCGTGCTGCCGGACTACCCGCTGGGCGCCGTCAGCGGACTGCCCGTCATGCCGGAGCCGGACTACGGCGTGACGCCCACCCCGACGACCGGCCCCACCGTCCCGCCCACCACTCCCGCGAACCCGGGCAACCCGGGCGACCCGGGCAACGGGAACGGTCTGGGCAACCAGAACGGCCAGGGAAATCCGGGCAACCCGGGCAACTCCAACAACCAGGGCAACCCGGCCAATCCGTCCACCCCCGGCACCCCGACCGCCCCGGTCGACCCGACGGCCCCGGCCACCCCGGGCGCCACGCCCTCCCCTTCGGCCACTCCCACCACAGGAGCCACCGACGGCAGCGGCAAGCACCGCGGCCCGGCCGCCCTGGAGGTGCCGGCGGCCCCTGGCGCGGCGTCAGCCGCCGCCGCGCAGCCCACGTACACGGTGAAGCCGGGCGACAACCTGGCGGCCATCGCGGACGCCAACGGCCTCAAGGGCGGATGGAGCGCCCTCTACAAGGCCAACGAGCAGGTCATCGGCACGGACGCGGATCTCATCAAGCCCGGTCAGAACCTGGATCTAACCAAGAAATAGGGGTAGTTCGGGCAGCCGTTACGGGCTGAATGTCCGTTATCGGCAAGTGAGACATGCATCTCTTCCGGACAACTGGCGTGTCTCATTCCGGAACTTCCGCAAACCCCGCTCCGACCTGCGCAAACGTGCTCCCGAGGAACGCAAGTAGGCCGGTTTCTCCCCAAAATCACACGTTGAACATCGGGGAGAGACCTGTCTACCTTCTGAGTCGCTCGCCACCGCGGGCTCCTTCGACCGCATCGCCGAATCCTGCCGGCGGCCGGAGGGAACAGTCGTCGCGCAAGCGCCGTTGGCAGGAGCGGGGGAACCAAGGTAGTTGCCGGGAAAGGCCGTTGAGAGACGGCCCGCGTACCGGCTAGGGGTGAAGACGCGCAGCAGCGCGGCCGGGCAACTCATCCGCCCGAACCCGACAGCTCACCTCGAAGGCGTCGGTGAGGAGAACTCCATGCTGCTTTCCGGCAAGGGCAAGCACCGTCGCGGCTCCAAGGCCGTCCGCATCGTCACGCTCGCCGGTGTCGCCGGCGTGGCCGTCGCCGCCCCGCTGATGGCCGCCGGCTCCGCCAGCGCCGCCACCGTCTCGGAGTGGGACAAGGTCGCCGCGTGCGAGTCCGGCGGTAACTGGTCCATCAACACCGGCAACGGTTACTACGGCGGCCTCCAGTTCTCCGCCTCCACGTGGGCCGCGTACGGCGGCAAGGCGTACGCCGCGCAGGCCAACCAGGCCAGCAAGTCGCAGCAGATAGCCATCGCCGAGAAGGTCCTCAAGGGCCAGGGCAAGGGCGCCTGGCCGTCCTGCGGCGTCGGCCTGTCCAACTCCGCCTACAACGGCGGCGGCTCGACCACCACCCCGGCCAAGCCGAAGCCGGAGACCAAGCCGGCCCCGGCCAAGCCCGCCCCGGCGAAGCCCTCCACCCCGAAGGCCGACACCGAGACCAAGAGCACCGGCTCCGGCTCCGGCTGGACCCCCTCGAAGCCGGCCCCGTCGAAGCCGTCGACCCCGAAGGCCGAGACCCCGGCCACCGGCAACGGCTCGTACACGGTCAAGGAGGGTGACACCCTCGGCACCATCGCCGACGCCAACGGCGTCAAGGGCGGCTGGGAGAAGCTCTTCGACCTGAACAAGGACATCGTCAAGGACGCTGACCTGATCTTCCCGGGGCAGAAGCTGAAGCTCAGCTGAATTCCCGCGTAACACCCGAGCAGTACCCCGGTACGGCCCGCGGCATCGACGCCCGGCGCGCATCCCCCCGCGCGCCGGGCGTCGTCATGTCCGGGGCCGGGCCGCCTGTTTTCCGCGACCGGGCCCCGCATTTCCAGGGTCCTATGTCCCGGAAGACGGGTATTCGGCCCCTTTTTCGTCCCAGGACCCGGGCGGTCGGCCAGCCGACCGCCCGGAGCCGGTTAGGCTCTAGTCGGCGAGGCCGTCCCAGGCCCCACGCCACCGCACACCCAGCGTCACATCCCAGAAGGAGATGCTCGTGCCGTCCATCGACGTCGTCGTAGCCCGGGAAATCCTGGACTCCCGAGGCAACCCCACGGTCGAGGTCGAGGTGGGCCTCGACGACGGCAGCACCGGCCGTGCTGCCGTTCCGTCCGGCGCCTCCACCGGTGCCTTCGAGGCCATCGAGCTCCGTGACGGTGACCCCAACCGTTACATGGGCAAGGGCGTCGAGAAGGCCGTCCTCGCGGTCATCGAGCAGATCGGCCCGGAGCTCGTCGGTTACGACGCCACCGAGCAGCGCCTGATCGACCAGGCCATGTTCGACCTCGACGCCACCGACAACAAGGGCTCCCTCGGCGCCAACGCCATCCTCGGCGTCTCCCTCGCCGTCGCGCACGCCGCGTCGGAGGCCTCGGACCTCCCGCTCTTCCGCTACCTGGGCGGACCGAACGCGCACCTGCTGCCCGTTCCGATGATGAACATCCTCAACGGCGGGTCGCACGCCGACTCCAACGTGGACATCCAGGAGTTCATGATCGCCCCGATCGGCGCGGAGTCCTTCTCCGAGGCGCTGCGCTGGGGTGCCGAGGTCTACCACACCCTCAAGAAGGTCCTGCACACCAAGGGCCTGTCCACCGGCCTGGGCGACGAGGGCGGCTTCGCCCCGAACCTGGAGTCCAACCGCGCCGCGCTCGACCTCATCATCGAGGCCATCAAGCAGGCCGGCTACACCCCGGGCAAGGACATCGCGCTCGCGCTCGACGTCGCCGCGTCCGAGTTCTACAAGGACGGCAAGTACGAGTTCGAGGGCCAGTCCCGCTCGGCCGCCGAGATGACCGACTACTACGCCGAGCTCGTCGAGGCGTACCCGCTCGTCTCCATCGAGGACCCGCTGTTCGAGGACGACTGGGCCGGCTGGAAGACCATCACCGACCGCCTGGGCTCCAAGGTCCAGATCGTCGGCGACGACCTCTTCGTCACCAACCCGGAGCGCCTGGCCCGCGGTATCGAGGAGGGCTCCGCGAACGCCCTGCTCGTCAAGGTGAACCAGATCGGTTCGCTGACCGAGACCCTCGACGCCGTCGAGATGGCCCAGCGCAACGGCTTCAAGTGCATGATGTCCCACCGCTCCGGCGAGACCGAGGACGTCACCATCGCCGACCTCGCCGTCGCCGTGAACTGCGGTCAGATCAAGACCGGCGCCCCGGCCCGCTCGGACCGCGTCGCCAAGTACAACCAGCTGCTGCGCATCGAGGAGATCCTCGACGACGCCGCGGTGTACGCCGGGCGCAGCGCCTTCCCGCGCTTCAAGGGCTGAGTCCTCGCCTAGCCTCCCTACGTCCCCGCACTCGGTCCCGTACCGTGTGCGGGGACGTATTGCGTAGCGCGCACCAGGGGAGGCGGACCCATGGCCGGGAACCGGGATCGGTTCTCCACCTTCTCCACGGCGACCAGGCTCCGGCAGCTCGGTGAGCGGACCGCGGCCCACGTCTACCGCTCGCAGTCGCGCCGGCAGGTGCGCCGCAGCCGGCTCACCGGCCGGGCGGCACTGCTGGTGCTCGTCCTCTGTACGCTGGTCGTCGCCCTCGCGTATCCGATGCGCCAGTACGTGTCCCAGCGCTCGGAGATCGCGGACCAGCAGCGGGCCGCCGCCACCGCGCGCAAGCGCCTGGAGCAGCTCCGCGACGAGAAGGCGCGCTGGCAGGACCCCGCCTACGCGGAGCAGCAGGCGCGCCGGCACCTGCACTTCCTGCGCCCGGGGGAGATCGGCTACATCATGACCGACCCCGGGGCCGCGGCCGCGGAGCACCGCCGCGGCGGTCAGAGCGGGTCCGACCGCCCCTGGTACTCCAACGTCTGGGACGGGGTCGACAAGGCCGACCGCCCCGGCGACTGAACCACCCGACACGACCGACACGACCGTCACGCCGTCACGTACGACCGAACGAAGAGACTTCCTCCAGGCATGCAGACGCCCCCGCCCCAGACCGACCGGACCGAGCCGACCGACGCCGACATCGAGGCGTTCCAGCAGCAGCTCGGCCGCCCGCCGCGCGGGCTGCGCGCCATCGCGCACCGCTGCCCCTGCGGCCAGCCGGACGTCGTCGAGACGGCCCCGCGCCTTCCCGACGGCACCCCCTTCCCCACGCTGTACTACCTCACCTGCCCGCGCGCGGCCTCCGCGATCGGCACGCTGGAGGCCAACGGCGTGATGAAGGAGATGCAGGCCCGCCTCGCCGAGGACCCGGAGCTCGCGGCCGCGTACCGCAAGGCGCACGAGGACTACATCGAGCGCCGCGACGCCATCGAGGTGCTCCAGGGCTTCCCGAGCGCCGGCGGCATGCCGGACCGGGTGAAGTGCCTGCACGTGCTCGTCGGGCACTCGCTGGCCGCCGGCCCCGGGGTGAACCCGTTCGGCGACGAGGCCCTCGCGATGCTGCCCGAGTGGTGGGCCAAGGGCGCCTGCGTGACCCCCTGCTCCGGCGGGGCGAAGGAAGAGGAGTCCGCATGACCCGGGTCGCGGGCATCGACTGCGGTACGAACTCCATCCGCCTCCTGGTCGCCGACTGCGACCCGGACACCGGCGAGCTGGTCGAGCTCGACCGCCGGATGACGATCGTCCGGCTCGGCCAGGGCGTGGACAAGACCGGCCGGCTGGCCCCGGAGGCCCTGGAGCGCACCTTCGCGGCCTGCCGCGAGTACGCCGCCGTGATCAAGGAGCTGGGCGCCGAGCGGGTCCGCTTCGTGGCCACCTCGGCCTCGCGGGACGCCGAGAACCGGGCGGACTTCGTCCGGGGCGTCCTGGACATCCTGGGCGTGGAGCCCGAGGTGATCTCCGGGGAGCAGGAGGCCGAGTTCTCCTTCACCGGCGCCACCAAGGAGCTGACCGGCCGCACGGACCTGGAGCGGCCCTTCCTGGTCGTGGACATCGGCGGCGGCTCGACCGAGTTCGTCGTCGGCGAGCGGCACGTGCGCGCGGCCCGCTCGGTGGACGTGGGCTGCGTCCGGATGACCGAGCGTCACCTGGTGGTGGACGGCGAGGTCACCGACCCGCCGACCGCCGGTCAGATCGCCGCCATGCGGGCCGACATCGAGGCGGCCCTGGACCTGGCCGCCGGGGCGGTCCCGCTGGGCGAGGCCCGCACCCTGGTGGGCCTGGCCGGCTCGGTGACCACGGTCGCCGCGATCGCCCTGGGCCTGGAGGCGTACGAGTCCGAGCGCATCCACCACTCCCGCGTCTCCTACGAGCAGGTCCGCGAGATCAGCGAGCGCATGCTGACCGCCACCCACGCCGAGCGCTCGGCGATCCCGGTGATGCACCCGGGCCGGGTCGACGTCATCGGCGCCGGCGCCCTCGTCCTCCTCGCGATCATGGAGCGCACCGGCGCCGCCGAGGTCGTGGTCTCGGAGCACGACATCCTGGACGGCATCGCCTGGTCCGTGGCCTGACCGGCCCGCGGGCGCGCGTGCACGAGGGGGCGTCCGGGGCCGGACGTCCCCTCGAGCCGTTCGAGGGCGTTCCTGCGGCGGCCGTCGTGCGGGGCTGTGGCCGAATATCGCGTTCCACCCGATGAGTGGCTGGTGGGGCGGGGGAGCACGCCCGGGGCGGGGGCAGTGCGAGGGCAGTGCGGGGCTCCCGGGAGGCCGAAAAGGCCCTCCTGCGGATCAGGTTCGTGAAGTTCTTCACAAGGAAAAAGGGCCCTCCGGGTCAACAAGAGGGTCCTTCGAGGGGTTCTCGGGGGTCGCAGGGCCGTTTCAGCACGTGTTTGTGCGATGCGCGGACGCTTCGGGTTTCGTATCAGAGGTAAGGACGAAAGCCAGTGGTCCAGTCCGGTTGAAGCCTTGGAGGCCAGTTCAGGGCGGGTGAACAACGAATCCCGTTACACCGTGGTTCCCGTTGCGTGCCATGATCTGGGTCACGCGGGGCGCGCAGTGTAGCAGAGGTCTCCCAGCTCCTTGTGAAGGGGCTCACGAGCATCACCCCTTGGGGTGCTGGATACTCATCTCATGAGCACCACGGAGCGTCCCAGGATCCTCGTTGTAGGAGGTGGGTACGTAGGCCTGTACGCAGCCAAGCGCATCATGAAGAAGATGCGCTACGGCGAGGCGACCGTCACGGTCGTCGACCCGCGCTCGTACATGACCTACCAGCCCTTCCTCCCCGAAGTGGCCGCAGGCAGCATCTCGCCTCGGCACGTCGTCGTCCCGCTGCGACGCGTGCTGCCCAAGGCTGAGGTTCTCACCGGCCGGGTCACCACCATCGACCAGGACCGCAAGGTCGCCGTCGTCACGCCGCTGGTCGGCGAGGCGTACGAGCTGCCCTTCGACTACCTGGTGATCGCGCTCGGCGCCGTCTCGCGCACCTTCCCGATCCCCGGCCTGGCCGAACAGGGCATCGGTATGAAGGGCGTCGAAGAGGGCATCGGCCTGCGCAACCACGTCCTCGAGCAGCTCGACAAGGCCGAGTCCACGACGGACGAGAACGTCCGCCGCAAGGCCCTCACCTTCGTCTTCGTCGGCGGCGGCTTCGCCGGTGCCGAGACGATCGGCGAGGTCGAGGACATGGCCCGCGACGCCGCGAAGTACTACTCCACGATCAAGCGCGAGGACATGCGCTTCATCCTGGTCGACGCGGCCGACAAGATCCTTCCCGAGGTCGGGCCCAAGCTCGGCACCTGGGGCAAGGAGCACCTCGAGTCGCGCGGCATCGAGATCTACCTCAGCACCTCCATGGACTCCTGCGTGGACGGCCACGTGGTGCTGAAGAACGGCCTCGAGGTCGACTCCAACACCATCGTGTGGACCGCGGGCGTCAAGCCGAACCCGGCGCTGGCCCGCTACGGCCTGCCGCTCGGCCCGCGCGGCCACGTGGACACCGCCCCGACCCTCCAGGTCCAGGGCAGCGACTACATCTGGGCCGCCGGCGACAACGCCCAGGTCCCGGACGTCGCCGCCCGCAAGGCCGGCGTCGAGAACGCCTGGTGCCCGCCGAACGCCCAGCACGCGCTGCGCCAGGCCAAGGTCCTCGGCGACAACGTGGTCTCCGGCATGCGGGGCTTCCCGCAGAAGGAGTACGCGCACTCCAACAAGGGTGCCGTGGCCGGCCTCGGCCTCCACAAGGGCGTGGCGATGATCGTCATGGGCAAGATGAAGATCAAGCTCAAGGGCCGTCTCGCCTGGTACATGCACCGTGGCTACCACGGCATGGCCATGCCGACCTGGAACCGCAAGATCCGCGTCTTCGCGGACTGGACCCTCGGCATGTTCCTCAAGCGTGAGGTCGTCGCCCTCGGCGCCCTGGAGACCCCGCGCGAGGAGTTCTACGAGGCCGCCAAGCCGGCGCCGGCCCCCGCCGCCGCCGCTGCCCCGGCCGAGAAGGCCAAGGCCTCCTGACCCGGAGCTCCGCGCCGGTTCACTGAGCACGACCCCGAAGGGGCCGCCCGCCATCCGTGGTGCGGGCGGCCCCTTCGGCGTACCCGGGACCGCCCCGGGAGCCCGCCGGGCACCGGCGTACGGGCCCCGGCGCACGCCCGGGTCAAGGTGCGCTCAAGGTGCGGTCCAGGTGTGATCCGCCGGAGAATGCCCCCGAACGGTTGTGGGTAGCCGGTTGTCGGAACACCTTGGAGGTGCCTCGATGACCGACGCCGCGCCGCGGCTGGCAGCCCTTGCCGAAACCCTGCTGGGCGGCCCCCTGCCCGTCCGCATACGGGCCTGGGACGGCAGTGAGTCCGGCCCCGCCGCCGGCCCCGTCCTGGTGCTGAACAACCGCCGGGCCCTGCGCCACATGCTGTGGAAGCCGGGTGAGCTGGGGCTCGCCCGCGCCTGGGTGGCCGGGGACCTGGCCGTCGACGGCGACCTGTTCGACCTGCTGGACAAGGTGGCCGGCCTGGTCTGGGAGCGCGAACACGCCGCCGCGCCCGTCCCCGTCCGCCGCCCCCGCAGCGGCCTCGCCAAACTCGCCGCCCTGCGCCCGCACCTGCCCGCGCGCGCCTCCGGCGCC